>DATFGS010000750.1:0-2294 GCA_035249225.1 Candidatus Methylomirabilota bacterium
GGGACCGATGCCGGGCAGGCGGCGCAGATAGGCTTCGTCCTGGCGCGCGATGGCCGCCGCGATCTCCCCGACCGGCGCGGCCAGGGAGCGCGCCGCCACCATCGGGCCCACGTCCTTCACGGTGATCAGCTTCTCGAAGAACTCGCGGTCGAGCTCCGAGGTAAAGCCGATCAGCACGGGCCTCGGCTGGTTCTGGGTGGCGTGGTAGTGGATCTCGAGCGCCACCTCGTCGGCCGCGTCGCCGTCGGCGGCCTTGGCGTGCACCAGCTCCTGCTGGGTCACCGGCGGGACGAAGACCTCGTAGCCCACGCCCGCCGCCTCGACGACCACGCGATCCTCGAGCTTGCGCCGCAGCTTCCCCCGCAAGGACGCGATCACCGCGCAGCCCGAACGGCGCCGGGCACGCGCCCCGTGATGCGCCACATCCCGGTGGCGGCCAGCCCGAGCGCGTCGGCCACGTGGGAGGGACGCGGCAGGTCCTTGAGCCCGAGCACGGTCTGGACCGCCCGCTGCATCTGGCCCTTGCCCGCGGCGCCGTTGCCGGTCATCGCGCGCTTGACCTCCGAGGGCGCCAGCGCCACCACGCTCACGCCGAGCTGGCGCGCGGCCAGGTAGATCACGCCGCGCGCGTGCCCCATGAGGATGGCGGTGCGCGGGAACTTGTACTCGGTGTAGAGATCCTCGACCACGAGCAGCCCGGGGCTCCGCAGCTCGATGATCCGGTGCACGGCCCGATGGAGCGCGTTCAGGCGGGCCTCCAGCGGCTGCCCGGTCGTCGTGCTGATGACCCCGGCGTCGCAGACGGTCACCCCGCCGGGGCCGACCTCCAGCACGCCGAACCCGGTGGCGACGAGCCCCGGGTCCACCCCCATGACGCGAAGGGCGCTAGGCCGCGGTGATGGCGTCGATGACCTCGTCGGCGATGTCGTAGTTGGAATACACGGACTGGACGTCGTCCTGCTCCTCGAGGGCCTCGATCAGCCGCAGCACCGCCGCGGCCTCCTTACCCTCTACCTTCACGGTGGACTGCGGCACCATGTCCACCCGCGCCTCGACCACCGGCATCCCCTGCCGCTCGAGCGCCTGGCGGACCGCCTCCATTTCATCAGGACTCGCGGTGACCTCGAACACTTTTTCTACCTGCTTCACGTCGGTGGCCCCCGAGTCGAGCGCCTTCTCGAGCAGATCGTCCTCCTTCACCTTCTGGGCGTCCACCTCGATCATCCCGCGCCGGTCGAACATCCAGGCCACGCAACCCGAGGTGCCCATCCGCCCCTCGTTCTTCTCGAAGATGTGCCGGATCTCGGGCCCGGTGCGGTTCTTGTTGTCGGTCAGGGTCCGCACCATGACCGCCACCCCGCCCGCCCCGTAGCCCTCGTACGAGATCTCCTCGTACGACTCGCCGGGGAGCTCGCCGGTGCCCTTCTGGATGGCGCGCTTGATGTTGTCGGCGGGCATGTTGGCCGCGCGCGCCGACTCGGTGGCCGCCTTAAGGCGCAGGTTGCCCTTGGGATCGCCTCCGCCGTTCTTCGCCGCCACCGTGATCTCGCGCAGGATCTTCGAGAACAGCTTCCCGCGCTGCACGTCCGTCTTGCCCTTCTTCCGCTTGATCTGCGACCACCGTGAGTGTCCAGACATGCCGAATCTCCTACGCGCTGAGTGATAGTTTCAGGGTCTTGACGCGCTCCAGCCGCCGGGCGCGACGCTCCAGGGCCAGCGTCCACCGCCGCTGCTCGGCGGGGGTCTCCGGCGTGAAGGGCCGGCAGGGCCGCGGCCGCAAGGGTGCGCTCGGATCGGAGCCCAGGTGCACGAAGCTGAGGTAGGCGGTGCAGGCATGCTTGATCTCGCCGGTCCACGGGACCTCGCTCAGCACCTTCACCCCGATCTCCAGCGACGAGGTCCCCACGTGGTTGAGGCCCGCGTGGAACGTGACGACCTCGTTGGAGTGGACCGGTGCGTAGAAGTCGAGCGCGTCCAGGCACGCGGTCATGACCAGGCCCCGGCAGTAGCGCATCGAGAGGATGCCGCCCGCCTCGTCGATGTCGAGCAGGAGCTTGCCCGCGAACATGGTGTTGCCGAACAGCAGATCCTCCGGCAGCACCGACCGGCAGGACTCGAACCGCCAGCGGAGCTGCTCGGGCGCGTCGTCCTCCACCTCGCGCATGCGCTCCGCGCGCCGGGCGAAGCGCGCGAGCCGCCGGGCGCGCCGCTCCCCCGCCGCCGCGTGCAGGGACTCCTCGTCGGACCCGCGCGGCACCACGGTCTGGGGCACCGGCAGCGGCTTGACGTGCTCG
>DATFGS010000751.1:0-1343 GCA_035249225.1 Candidatus Methylomirabilota bacterium
CGGCTGGCCCGGGCTCAAGCTCGACACCGTGGTCATGCGCGGGGTCAACGACGACGAGCTCGCGGACCTGATCGAGTACGGCGCGTCCGTCGCGGCGGAGGTGCGCTTCATCGAGTACATGGACGTGGGCGGGGCCACCCACTGGAGCATGGAGCGCGTGGTGTCGCGTCGCGAGATGCTGGCCCGGCTCGCCGAGCGCTACGGGCCGATCGAGCCGATCGTGGAGGAGAGTTCGGCGCCCGCCGAGCGCTTCCGGCTGTCCGACGGCCGCGTGTTCGGGATCATCTCGTCCACCACCGCGCCCTTCTGCCGGGCCTGCGACCGCAGCCGCCTCACCGCCGACGGCCTCTGGTACCTCTGCCTCTACGCTGGGCGCGGCACGGATCTCCGCCGGCCGCTCCGCGCGGGCGCCTCGCGCGAGGATCTGCTGGCCCTGATCCGCGCCACCTGGCAGGGCCGTCGCGATCGCGGCGCGGAGGATCGGCTGGCGACGCCGGACCGGAGCCCGCTCATGCAGATCGGCGAGCTCAAGCGCGACCCGCACCTCGAGATGCACACGCGCGGAGGATAGGCCCGTGGACGGACCCGGCGTCGACGTGCGGGAGAAGGGCGCCAACCAGCAGGTCTCGGAGCGCCGCCTGTTCATGCAGCTCCAGGTCTGGAGCGGCTGTCCGGACGGCAAGCCGCTGGTGGAGGCGATGGAGCGGAGCCGCATCGAGGGCGTGCTCTACCACGACGTCAACGATCCCGCCGGCGTCGCCCTGCTCACCTTCCACGAGGATCCCGCCTTCTTCGCGGGCACGCTCCGCGGGCTCCTCGCCGCCGCGCCGTTCGCCTCGCTCCGGCATCGCCCCGAGCTGACCATGCTCGGCCGCACCTACGCCTCGGGATTCGAGCCGGACCTGGAAGACTGGCTGCTCGGACGCCCGCGCCGGACGGTGCTGAATCCGGCGTGGCGGTGGGGGATCTGGTACCCGCTGCGGCGCGGCGGCGCATTCGCGCGGCTGACCCCGCAGGAGCAGGGGGCGATCCTGCGCGAGCACGGGACGATGGGGCGGGCCTACGGCGACGCGGACCTGGCCCACGACGTGCGGCTCGCCTGCCACGGCCTCGACACCCACGACAACGACTTCGTGATCGGGCTCGTCGGGCGCGAGCTGCATCCGCTGTCCCACCTGGTGCAGGCCATGCGGCGGACCGCGCAGACCTCCCAGTATCTCCAGAGCCTGGGCCCGTTCTTCGTGGGCCACGCGCTCTGGCAGAGCCCGTCGCGGTGAGGCGGGGAGCGGTCGTGGCGCGCGCGGGCCGGATCCTGGGCGCGGCCGTGCTCGCGGCGGCCGCGC
>DATFGS010000752.1:0-1265 GCA_035249225.1 Candidatus Methylomirabilota bacterium
CGCCTACGGCGTCATCTGCCCGATGATCAACACCGCGCAGGAAGCGGAGGCGATGGTGCGCGCGTGCAAGTACCCGCCGCGCGGCTTCCGGAGCTGGGGCCCGGTGCGCGCGTCGCTCTACGCGGGCACCGACTACGGCGATCACGCGAACGTCGAGACCATCGTGATGCCGATGATCGAGACCGCGGAGGCGCTCAAGAACCTCGACGAGATCCTGAGCGTCGACGGGGTGGACGCCATCTACGTGGGCCCCTCCGACCTGAGCCTGGCCATGGGGCTCAGGCCCCGGCTCGACCAGACCGATCCGCCGGTGGTCGACGCCCAGAAGAAGATCGTGGCGGCGTGCAAGCGGCACAATGTCGTCGCGGGGATCCACAACGCCACCGCAGCCTACTCGCTCAAGATGATCGCGGAGGGCTACCAGTTCGTCACCCTCGCCAGCGACAGCCGGCACATGGCGGCCAAGGCCGCCGAGGAAGTCGGCATCGTGCGCAAGACCGGCACCAAGGTCGGAAAGCTGCCGGCCTACTAGTGCGGCGGCTGGACGGCGCGCTGCTCGAGCGGGCGCGCGCCCACCTGGCGGGCTTCGACCGGCAGCCCCTGCCCGACGACGGACGGCGTCGCGCGGCGGTGGCCGAGGTCCTGCTTCCCGACGCGGAGGGGCGCCCGTGCTTTCTCATCACCCGGCGGGCCGCGACGCTGCGGCGGCACACCGGGCAGTGGGCGCTGCCGGGCGGTCGCGTCGACGCGGGCGAGACCGCGGAGGGCGCCGCGCTGCGGGAGCTTCGCGAAGAGGTGGGCCTGACGCTCGACGAGAGCACCGTGCTGGGCGTGCTCGACGACTACGGCACCCGCTCCGGCTTCATCATCACGCCGGTGGTGGTGTGGGCCGAGCCCGATCACGAGCTCGTGCCGAACCCGGCGGAGGTGGCCAAGATCTTCCGGGTGCCCCTCGACGAGCTGGAGGGGCCGGACGTGCCGCGACTGATCAGCATCCCGGAGAGCGACCGGCCGGTGATCCAGCTGCCCCTGCTCGGCACCCTGATCCACGCGCCGACCGCGGCGGTGCTCTACCAGATGCGCGAGGTGGTCGTCCACGGACGCGCCACCCGCGTGAACCATTTCGAACAGCCCGTCTGGGCCTGGCGCTGAGCCGGGCCCGGGGGCCGGAGGACACGCCATGGGAGTGCTCGACGGGCAGGTCGCGATCATGACGGGCGGCGGCACCGGCATCGGCCGCGAGGCGGCCCTGATGCTGGCCGCCG
>DATFGS010000753.1:0-5201 GCA_035249225.1 Candidatus Methylomirabilota bacterium
CGCGCGGGAAATACCCGACCGCGAGAGTCCACGTGATGAGCCCGTAGATCACGAGCCAGCTCACGTGAACGTTGATCGGAATGCCGCGGATCGTGAGCACCCGCACCGTCCCACCCACGTTACGCACCCTCCTCAGCCGGAGTGAGGCAACACCGACCGCGTCGTGCAACGGCACCGCCGATCCGCCCGAGGATCGGCCCGGCGAGGCCTCGTGTCAAGCCGCTCTCGGGTAGACGAGCCGGCCGGAGCGCACCCTGAGGAAGGGCGTACGCTTGTGAGGTCGGGCGGTCTTACGGCTCTGGATATGGAGCACTCGCCATCGGGCTACTGTGAGCGCGTCCGCGATCAGGGACCGATGGCAGCGCCACGGCAGGGCCTCGGCACACATGATGACCGTAGGGCGCCGGGCCGCGAGCTGCTCGAGGCGCTCGAGGCCGGCGGCAAAGTCCCCAGTCTGCATGTAGTCGGCGTAGCCGCGGAAGGAGGCGTTGCGCCAGCCGAGGTTGATGGAGGCGCGCCGCGCGTGGCGGAGCCCGCCCAGGGCCTTCAGGTGACGGTAGCCGATCTTGGCCTCGCGGAGCGAGCGCGACAACGCGAGTCGGGTGAACTGTGGATTGTGACGCGACCGGGGGATGGTGCGGACGTCCACCACCTGCTCCACTCCGTGAGCCCGGATGAGCTCGATCAGCTCTTGCGTGGTGCGAGTGGAGTGGCCGATGGTGTACAGGGTTCCCGGTGTGGCGGCCGTCTTCGGCACCCTCTCGCGTGTCCCTTCGTGCGGTGTCATGTCGGGTCAAGCGGCGGTCTCGCCGGCCACTACCGTCAGGGTGCCATGACACTTCGGGCAATCGACGCTGCGCCCGGTGGCAAAGCGGCCGCCCGGCTTGAACTCCTGTGCCGCGCCGCAGCGCGGGCAGGCCCCGCGAAGCTGGACCAGCCGGCGATCCTCGCGCGCGCGCTTGACCGCCACGATGATTCCCGTCACCGCAAAAGCCGGCACCAGGATGAAGTGCGCGACCGGGATGAACAGGCCGCCCAGTGCAAGCGCCCAGAACATCCCGAGTCCCGCCAGCGTCCGGCCGAGTCGCTGCGCCGGTGTCTGCTCGATGACGACGGCGGTCACCCGGGAGGGCGGATGGCCGAATGCGGTAAGCGAGGCCTGAATCTCAATCTCGCTCATCAGATTCGCCGGTGCCGCCGGCGGAAGCGGCCGTCGCCCTGCTGGACGCCATCGCGCGACGCTCCGTGAGCCGCATCATGAGGACGGGAATCTCGGCCTGCTGGAGCACCGCTTCCGCGACCGAGCCGAACAGGAGCCGGCCAAACCCGCTCCGGCCGTGGGTCGTCATGGCGATGAGGCCGGCCTCGGTTTCCCGCGCCGCCGCCACGATCTCCGCCACGGGTTCCCCGTGCCGAACGTCGGTCGTGACGCGCACGCCGCCTTCCCGCAGATTGGCGGCCACCGGGGCGAGATACTCGCGAGCCTCCTTCAGGCGCGCCGCCACGTCGTCGACCGTGAAGTGGCGGGTACCCTCGATGGCCTGCGGCGCGATCGGCCGCACGACGTAGATCAGCACCACCTCCAGATCGAGCGGGCTCGCGATCTGGAGGATGAAGGGCAGAATGCCCTCCGCCAGGCGCGAGCCGTCGAGCGGCACGAGCACCCGCTCATACATTGACCGTCTCCCGCTCCCCCGCAGCCGCCCGCCCGACGGGCGTCTCCACCGGCGTGTCCTCGACCCGGACTAGAAAGATCGGGGTCCGGGTGCCTCGCAGCACTGACTCGGCCACCGACCCGGCGATCAGTCGGCAGATGCCGCTCCGACCGTGTGTGCTCATCATGATGAGATCCGGATTCGTCATCCGGGCGGCATCCAGGATTGACGGAGCCGCGGGGCCATACCAGACCGAGGTCTTCACCCCGGAGACGCCGTCCTCTCGAAGCCGCGCGGCCACGGTCTCGAGGTAGTCCTCCGCTTCATGAACCACCGAAACCTGGGCATCGATGGGATCGACTCCGGGGAAGGTCGCCACCTCCGCGGCGCGGAGCAGGATCAGCGTCGCGTCGGGGTTGTTGCGGACGAGCTCCACTGCCTTCGGCAGCGCGGCCTCCGCGAAGCGCGACCCGTCGAGCGGGATCAGGATCTTGTCGAAGTTCATAGCGTCCTCCTCGTCTCTTTTCTAGCGCGCCGCCGAGCGCCGGACCATTAGATAGTTGAGTCGCGACGGTTAGAGTGAATCTTTCTCGCGCGGAATTGCCTTCCCAGGCCGCGGTGCTAGACTACGCGCGCAACCCACATACCACGCGGGCATGATCCGACGACAGCCATGTTCTTCAAGGCGTTGGCGTTCGATTTCGACGGCACCCTGGCCTCCGACGACCGGATCGGCCCGGGGGTACGGGAGGCCCTCGAGCGCGCTCGGAAGGCTGGGCTGCGGCTCATTCTCGTCACGGGACGCACCTTCTTCGAGCTGAGTCGTGTCTGTGACTGCCTCGAGCTCTTCGAGGCCGTTGTCGCCGAGAACGGCGCGGTGCTCTACTATCCCGGGTCGGCAATGATCCGGAATCAGGGTCCGCCTCCGTCCACCCGACTCCTGGCCGAGCTGGATCGCCGCGGGATCTCATATCAGGTCGGGCGCGTCATCGTTGGAGCCGCGCGGGGCGACGAAGCGCCCATCCGTGAGGCGCTGGCCGCGGCGGGCGTGAGTCGCGACTCCGTGTACAACCGTAGCGCGCTCATGTTGCTGCCGGCGGGCGTCTCCAAGGGCACGGGGGTGCTGAACGCCCTCCGGTTCCTCGGCCTGTCCTTCCATGACGTGCTGGCCTTCGGCGATGCCGAGAACGATCTGCCGTTCTTCGAGGTCTGCGGGTGGCGGGCGTGCCCGAGCGACGGCATGGCGGTGCTGAAGGAGCGGGCCGACTGGATATTCCCGGGAGAGAACGGCGCGGCGGTGGCGGCGGCGGTCGTGGGTCCCGTCCTTCAGGGCCTCCTGCCGGTGCAGTTCTCGGCCCGGCATCGAATCCCGCTCGGCTGGGCCGCCGAGACCTCCGACCCGGTGGCGATCCCGGCCCGCGGCGTCAACGTGCTGATCCACGGCGATCCGCTCTCGGGCAAGTCCTGGCTGGCCGGAGCGCTGGTCGAGCGCCTGGTGGCCGCCCGGTACTCGGTGTGCGTCATCGATCCGGAGGGGGACTATCAGGTGCTCTCCCGGCTCGCTGCGGTCACCTGGGCCGCGATCCACAGCGAGGAGGACATGGTACGACTGCTCACCCGGCTCGAGCGGAACCTGGGCGCTTCGGTGATCGCCGACCTCTCGGCGCTCCCCCATGTGCGGAAGGTGGACGTGATCGAGGCCGGGCTCCGCGCGATCGGTGACCTCAGGCGGCGCCTCGGGCGGCCCCACTGGGTCCTGCTCGACGAGGCGCACTACTCGCTGCACCGCGAGGGGGTGGCCGAGGAGGCCCTGGGCATCGAAGAGCGGGGCTTCTGTCTCGTCACGTACCTCCCGAGCTGGCTGCGCGAGCGCGTGGTCAAGGCGATGGACGTCTACCTCCTGTCGCGCGTCACCACGCCGGACGAGCTGGCCTTCCTGAGGGTCTCGCTGCCCGGCATCGCAGCCAGCGGGGACGACTGGCCGGCGGCCATGCTGCCCCAGCTGCCGCGAGGCAAGTTCGTCGTCGTCCAGCCGGATCGTAACGGCGTGCCGATGGCGCTCACGTTCGTCGCGGCTGCGCGCGAGACAATGCACGTGCGGCACGTGAAGAAGTACGCCGATTCGCAGGTGCCTCCGGCGCAGCGCTTCTTCTTTCGCGACCATGATGGGCGCGTGGTCGCGGCGGCGGAGAGCCTGCACGGCTTCCGGCACGCGGTCGTCGCCGTCCCGGGCGACGTGCTCGGCTACCACGCCGCTCGGGGCGATTTCTCTCGCTGGGTGCTGGACGTCTTCGCGGATCGGGAGCTGGCGCGCCAGCTGGAGAAGAGCGTGGCGCGGTGGCGCCGGGGCGAGATCCCGGATCTCGCCCGCGCCATCGACCGCCTGATTCTCAACCGCTACGGCCCGGAGGGCTAACCCGTGGGCCGGGCCGTGCCGCGCCGCTGACGTGAATGACGCCACCGCGTACCTGATCCACCACGGCTATGTCGTACTGTTCGCCTGGGTGGCCGCCGAGCAGCTCGCGCTGCCGGTCCCGAGCGAGCCGGTCCTCCTCGCGGCGGGGGTGCTGGCCGGCGCGGGATTGCTCCGGCTTCCGTCCGCGATCGCGGTGGGCGTTGCGGCGTCGCTGCTCAGCGACGTCATCTGGTACGAGATCGGTCGGGCCCGTGGGAGCCAGGTGATGCGCCTGCTGTGCCGGATCTCGCTCGAGCCGGACTCCTGTGTGCGCCGGAGCCAGGACATGTTCGCCCGGTACGGCGGGTGGTCGCTCCTGGTCGCCAAGTTCGTGCCGGGGCTGAACACGGTGGCACAGCCGCTCGCTGGCGTCCTTCGGATGCGGCGGTCCAGGTTTCTGCTCGTCGATGCCCTGGGTGCGTTCCTGTGGATCGGGACGTACACCGGGCTGGGCTATTTCTTCAGCGACCAGGTCGAACGCGTCGCGGCACACGGCCGATATCTGGGCTCCCGGCTCTTCGGCCTGGTGTTCGGCGGCCTCGCCCTCTACATTGCGGGCAAGTACATCAGACGCCGGCGCTTCATCCGGGCCTTGCGGATCGCGCGAATCACCCCGGCCGAGCTCAAGGGGAAGCTCGACGCCGGCGAAGCGCCGGTGATCGTCGATCTCCGTCACGCACTTGATTTCGGGGCCGACTCGGTAGTGATTCCGGGAGCCGTACACATGAGCCCGGAAGAGCTCGAGCGGCACTCGCAGGAGATCCCACGCGACCGAGACGTGATCCTCTACTGCACGTGACCGAACGAGGCCACCAGCGCCCGGGTGGCGCTGCTTCTGCGGCGCCGCGGCTTCCAGCGCATCCGGCCGCTCGCGGGGGGCCTTCACGCGTGGCGGGAAGCGGGTTTCCTCGTCGACGCCGTGCCGGCAGAGCCGGCCTGTTCGAAGAAGACATGAGCGGCCAGGCTTCCACCCCTTCCTGGGCGAGCCGCGAAGGGCTGCCAAACCCTCTCGGGGCGACGTGGATCGCCGACGAGGCAGCCTGGAACTTCGCGGTCTATTCCGAGCACGCCGAGCACGTGACGCTGCTCCT
>DATFGS010000754.1:0-4519 GCA_035249225.1 Candidatus Methylomirabilota bacterium
TACCGCACCAAGTCGCTGCTGGTCCTGCCGATGCAGACGCCGGGCGGCGAGATCATCGGGGTGCTCGCCCTCATCAACTGCAAGCGCGAGAGCGGCCGCCCCTTCGGCTCGACCGGGGCCATCGAGCGCGAGGCGCTGCCCTATCCGGAGGCCTACCGCAACCTCGCCCGGTCGCTCGCCTCGCAGGCCGCGGTGGCGCTGGCCAACAGCAACCTCTTCCGCGAGCTGACCCGCCGGCAGGCGCGCCTGGAGGCCCTCGTGGACGTGAGCCAGCGCGCGACGCGCCTCTGGCCGCCCGCGACCGTGCAGCGGCGCATCGCCGATCTCTACGCCGGCCTGCTGCAGGCGGACGCGATGGCCTTCCACCTGGTGGACGAGGGCCGGCTCGTGCGCGCGGAAGCCCGCGGCGGGGACCTGGCCGCGCTGCTCCCCGCGGAGATCACGGTCGGCGACGGCCCGGCCGGCCGGGTGGCCGCCTCCGGCGGGCCCATCCTCATCGTGGATCTGCCCGGCCACGCGGGGCTCGACCCCGCCGCGCGCGAGAGCGCCACGCGCCTCGGCCTGCGGGCCTGCCTCGCGGTGCCGGTGCACGCGGGCGATCGGCTCGTGGGGGTGCTCAGCGCGTTCACGAGCCAGGCCGCCGCGTTCTCCGAGGACGACGTGGCGGTGGCCAGCACCTTCGCGGCGCAGGCCGGGATCGCGGTCGAGAACTCGCGCCTCTACGCGGAGCTGGAGCGGGCGCTCGAGGGCGTGCAGCGATCCCAGGATCAGCTCGTGCAGGTCGAGCGGCTGCGGGCGCTCGGCGAGATGGCGGCGGGCGTGGCCCACGACTTCAACAACCTCCTCGCGGTGGTGATGCTGCGCACCGAGCTGCTGCTCGCCCGGAAGCAGGCCCCGGAGGTGGCGGACGGCCTGACCATGATCCGCCAGGCCGCGCACGACGGCGCGCAGACGGTGCGACGGATCCAGGAGTTCACCCGTACGCGCAGCACGCGCCCCTTCGGCCAGGTGGACATGCAGCGGGTGCTGCACGAGGTCGTGGAGCTGGCCCGGCCCCGCTGGCGCGACCAGGCGCAGAGCTGCGGCGTCGCCTACGACGTGCGGATCGAGGGCGGGAAGGTCCCGCTGGTCGCGGGCACCGCCGAGGAGCTGCGCGAGGCCCTGCTCAACCTGCTGAACAATGCCCTCGACGCGATGCCCGCGGGCGGCACGTTCACGTTCGGCGCGGTGACCGAGGGCGACCGGGTGGTGATCCGCGCCGCGGACGGGGGCTGCGGCATGTCCGAGGAGACCCGGCGGCGCGTGTTCGAGCCCTTCTTCACGACCAAGGGGGCCCAGGGCAATGGCCTCGGACTGGCGGTGGTCTGGGGCATCGTGTCCCGGCACGGAGGCGAGATCAGCGTGGACAGCGCCCTGGGCCAGGGCACCACCTTCACGATCCGCCTGCCCGTGCCGGAGGTGCTGCCGGCGGACCGGGGGCCCGAGGGCGGCCCGCAGCTGCCCCCCGGGAAGCGCATCCTGGTGGTCGAGGACAACCGGGAGATTCTCCGCTCGCTCGGCGACGTGCTCCGCGACAGCGGCTGCGAGGTGATCGAAGCGTCCAATGGAGCGACCGCGCTGGCCCGGCTCGACGTAGAGGCCGTGGATCTGGTCCTGACCGATCTCGCCATGCCGGGGGTGTCGGGCTGGGAGGTCGCCTCGACCTGCCGGGAGCGCCACCCCGAGACCCCGGTCGGCCTGATCACCGGCTTCGGGGACCAGCTCGAGGCGGCGAAGCTCGAGCGCCACGGCATCCGGTTCGTGGTCGCCAAGCCGTTCTCGTCGGACGAGCTCCTGCAGGTGGTGGCCACCGCGCTGCGAGGCCCGGCGTCCGTCCGGGCCTAGCCGCGCGGGGCGGCCTTCCGGCGCTCGTAGTGGCGCCGGCCCTTGGCCCGGTTGCCACAGCTCGCCATGTCGCACCAGCGCCGGCTACGGTTCTTGGTTCCGTCCATGAACAGCCGGCCGCAGTCGTAACCGGCACACTCCCGTACGCTGGTCAGCTCCTTCGAGGTGAGCAGCTCGGCTGCCGAGCGGGCCACCCACCAGGCCACCCGGTCCAGTCCGAGAGGGGCGCCCGGCCAGCCCCACTCGAAGCCGCCCCTCGCGGAGGGGCTCAGCCCCGCCCGGGTCATCGCCTTGCCGATCGCTCGGTTGACGGTGTGAAGGTCGGACGCCGGAGCGGGCAGGCCCGCGGCCCGGGCCGAGAAGAGCCCGTAGAGGGCCTCGCGGAGCGAGCCGGCCTGGGCGAGCGCGTCCGCGGCCGCCCGGGGCTGCTGGTGGGCGGTCTCGGCGAGGGCCGCCGCCTCCCCGGGTGTCAGGATGGTGGCCTGTCGAGCCCAGGAGAGCAGATCGGCATAGCTGGTGATCAGGTCGACCTTCTCGCTGAGCGGCCGGGCCCGGACCGTATTGGTGAAGTCCAGGCAAAGCCGGCCGGCATTGAGCTCGAACGCGGTGTCCATCGCGCTCGACTATATAACCTTCTAACATGATTTTGAAAGGTCTATCAGCTCTGCCGGCGTCGCTTCTGGTACGCCACGCTGACCAGCAGCAGGACGACACCCAGGACCAGGAAAGAGAGGATTCGGTAGCCCGTCTTGACGGCCCCGAGGTCCACGGCAAACACCTTCAAGACGGTTAGACCGAAGAGCGCCAGGGCAGCATAGCGGACCGCCGGGTTCGAGCGGAGGAACCCCCAGGCGAGGGCGACGCCTGCGTAGACCGTCCAGAGCAGCGAGAGTCCGACCTGGGTCCGCCACCGCAGCTCGCCGAGGAGCTGGTTCCTTCCGGCGGCGCGCGCCGCGGCCACGCGGCCCTCCTGGTAGCGGGTCCAGTTCACGCTGAGAACGAAGAGCAGGGCCAGGCCCGCGACCCCCGACAGCAGGCGACCGACCATGGCGACCCTTGGCGTGGCCGCGGAACCGGTCAGGGCGCCGCCGGCCAGGCCGACCGCCAGACAGGCCGCCACCCGGATCAGGAGCGCGAGGCTCACGAGGGAAGCGGCCGCGCTCCGGGCCAGGTCGTCGTCCGCTCCCAGCACCCGCGCGAGCACCACACCGGCCAGCAGGGGGGTGGCGACGACGAAAGCGGGAGAGATGGACACCCGGGTCATGAGGCCCACGACGACCAGCTCGGCGATCAGCAGGACGGCCGGCCAGTGCCCGGACGGCTCCCGCCAGAACTGGACGGCCAGGGTACCCACGGCGGCCACCCAGAGCGTGGCCCGCACGATGGCAGGGGTCAGCCCGGCCCCGAGGGGCCCGAGAACCCGCCCGCCCAGCCGGCCTGCGATGGCCAGGGCGAGCACCACCAGGAGGTGGACCAGGAACCAGCGGTTCCACACCGGCCTGATGTCCGCGGCCCAGTAGGTGTCGAGCGCCACCGCCCGGACGGCTGCCAGCAGCAGCACCGCGAGCCCGCCCCAGGCGGCCACCGGCGCCGGGGACCGCGAGGCAAGCCACAGCAGCATGACACCCTGCACCGCCCAGGCGAGGGTGACCCACTGGCCATCGAGCGCCAGCGGCATCGTGATGGTGAGGAAGGTCCACGAGACACCCTCGTGGAGATCCACCGTGACCCGGTCGTCCGGGACCCGGGAGGCATAGTCCGACGACACGAGCCGGTAGAGGACGGCGAGGCCGAGCGCGTAGCCGCCCTCCCAGGAGGGGCGCCAGCCTTCGAGCGTGACGTAGACCGCCCAGAAGTAGGCCGCCGCGTTGGCGACCACGAGGGCGAGATCGATCCCCGCGGCGCGCCGCCCCTCCGCGCGCTCGCGGAACAGGGGCACCACGAGGAAGATGAGGAACAGGCCCGAGAGCAGGAGCAGCCGCGCGAGCGGGTGCGGGGCCTCCGGCGCGTGGACCAGCACGGGCAGCAGCAGGAGCGCGGTGCCGAGCCACGCCAGGCGGTTGAGCTGGGGCCAGGTACGGAACCGCGCCACCAGGAGCACGAGCCCGTCGAGCACGAGCAGGTACGCGAGCAGGTTGCGCTCGTCGGCCCGGTCCACCTGGAGCAGAACCGGCGTGAGGAGGCCGCCGAGCACCGCCAGCACCGCGGTGATCAGCCGGCTGCTCGCGACCGCGACGGCGGTGCCCAGGAGCGTGACCGCGAACATCGCGGCGAACGCGGGCGTCGGACCCACGAGGCCGTAGAGCGCGTGCGCCGCGAAGAGCGAGAGGAACAGCACGCCGAGGCCGCCGCCGGCCAGGCCCTCGCTGAGATACGGGAGGTCGCGCCGGCGATGCAGGAGCAGCCCGCCTCCCAGCATGACGAGGCCGGCGACGAGGCCGAGCGCCACCCGCGCGGCGGGGCCGAGGAGCGCACTCTCGAAGGCCCACTTGAGGAACAGGGCGACCGCGACCAGGATCGCCACGATCCCGACCCACGTGGCCCAGCGCGCGCCGATGCGCTGCTCGAGATCGAGCCCGCGGCGCGGCGGCGCGGGCGGGGTCGGGCCCGGCGCGCCCCACACCGGCGCGTCCGG
>DATFGS010000755.1:0-5410 GCA_035249225.1 Candidatus Methylomirabilota bacterium
CGATTCCGCGGTCAACGTGGCGCTGCGGGTCCACGAGATCGACGCGAGCGGCAACGACGTCGCCCGCGTGGTCACGCCGATCGGCGGGGCGGTCCCGGCCCACGGGCGGACCTACTTCGACGTCGCGGTACCCCAGAGCCGCTTCTACCGCGTCGACGTGGCGTCGTTCGATTTCGTGGAACTCCCCGGATAGCGCAGCGAACAATCAGGCGCGGAGGCCGCGGCGCGATCGCGGCCCTCGCGCGGGAGGTCGAAGCCATGCTCGATTCGAGAAGCGATCTCTGAGCGGTCGTCCTCGCGGGGGGAGAAGGCGACCCGCAGACGCTGCTGTGCCACACCCTGGACCGGGCCACGCGGCTGATCCCGCCCTCGCGGACCGTCGCGGTGACCCAGGCAAGCCACGCGCAGCACGTCGCGGGCGAGCTCGCCGGGCACGCCGACGTCACGGCCCTGGAGCAGCCCTGCGACCGCGGCACCGCGGCGGAGGTCCTGCTGGCCGCGCACTGGATCCGGTCCCGGGCGCCGGGCGCGGTGATCGCGGTGTTCCCCACCAGCCACTTCATCGTGGAGCAGTCGGTCTTCATGAGCCACGTCGCCGCCGCGGGCGAGTACGTCCGGGATCACCCCGAATGGATCCTGCTGCTGGGGGTGCACCCGGCGGAGCCGGCGCCCGACCACGGCTGGATCGAGCCCGGGGAGCCGATGGGCTGGGCCGGGCACGGCGTGGTCCATCGCATCCGGGCATCCCGCGAGCGGCCGCCCGCGGAGTCGGGCCGGCGGCGCGGCCACGCCTTGTGTAACACGTCCGTCTTCACCGCGACCGCGCTCGTCGAGGCGGGCCTCGCATGCCTGCCGCTGCTCCACGACCGCCTCACCCGCTTCGAGCTGTTCAGCGGCACCCGGTACGAGACCGCGGCGCTCCGGCAGGCCTACCTCTTCGCCCCCACCGCGGACTTCACCCGCGCAATTCTCGCATCCTCGGAGATCGCGCTGGCGGTCGCGGAGATCCCCGCGGTGACCTGGTGGGACCTCGGCACGCCCGAGCGCGTGGCCCGCTGCGTCGGGGCGGCGAGCCGCGACGAATGATGCACCCTGGCCGCTCGTCGAAATATGTTACAAGCGAAGCCACGAAAGGGGGAGGCGACCGGCATGGCGGGAAGGGCCCGACGAATCTGGGTGATCTGTCTGATCCTTTCCCTCCTGATCGCGGCGGGCGCCTACTATGCGGTGGCCCGGCCCAAGCGGATCCAGCCGGCGGCCCCCGCGGCCGGCCCCCGCCCGGTGCCGGTCGTGACCGTCACCGCCCGCAGCGGCGATCTCGGTGTCTACCTCGGCGGGCTCGGCTCGGTCACCCCGCTCAGCATCGTCACGGTCCGCAGCCGCGTGGACGGCCAGCTCATGCGGACGCTGTTCCGGGAAGGCCAGCTCGTGCGGCAGGGCGACCTGCTCGCCGAGATCGATCCGCGCCCGTTCGAGACCCAGCTCACCCAGGCGCAGGCGCAGCTCGCCAAGGACGAGGCCGCGCTGGCCAACGCCAGCATGGACCTCGAGCGCTACCGCACGCTGGTCAAGAGCGGCTTCATCCCGCAGCAGCAGCTCGACACCCAGGGCTCGACGGTCGCCCAGCTCGCCGCGTCCATCAAGTCCGACCAGGGACAGATCGACAGCATCCGCCTCCAGCTCACCTACACGCGCATCCACGCCCCCATCACCGGCCGCGCCGGGCTCCGCCTCGTGGATCCGGGCAACATGATCAAGGCCAACGATGCGGGCGGCCTCGTGGTGCTGGCCCAGGTGGAGCCGATCGCGGTGGTGTTCACGATTCCCCAGGACAACCTGCCGCCGGTGCTCGCCCGCCAGCGCGCGGGCGGGTCCATCGCGGTGGACGCCTACGACCGCGAGGGCCGCACCAAGCTCGCGACCGGCGTCCTGGTCGCGGTCGACAACCAGATCGACGCGACCACCGGCACCGTCAAGCTCAAGGCCTCCTTCGTCAACGCCGACGGCTCGCTGTTCCCGAACCAGTTCGTCAACGCGCGCATCCTGGTCGACTCGCTCCGCGGCGCGGTGCTGGTGCCGAACGAGGCGATCCAGCGCGGCGCCCAGGGCCCCTTCGTCTACCTGGTGAAGCCGGACAAGACGGTCGAGCTGCGCAAGATCACGCCCGGGCCCAGCGAGGGCGGCGTCACCGCGGTGCGGGAGGGCGTGGCCGCGGGTGACGCGCTGATCGTGGACGGGGCGGACCGGGTGCAGGAGCGCTCGCGCGTGGAGCCGACCAGCCGCGAGCGGCCCCCCGCGCGCCCGGGCGCATGAACCCGTCCCGCGTCTTCATCCTCCGGCCGGTCGCCACCTCGCTCCTCACCGTCGCCATCGTCCTCGCCGGGATCGTCGCCTACCGGCTGCTCGCGGTCTCGGCCCTGCCCCAGGTGGACTACCCGACCATGCAGGTGCAGACGTTCTACCCGGGGGCCAGCCCCGACGTGATGGCCTCCGCGGTCACCGCGCCGCTCGAGCGCCAGTTCGGCCAGATGCCCGGGCTCAAGCAGATGACGTCCACCAGCTCCAGCACCGCGTCGGTGATCACGCTGCAGTTCGACCTCAACCTCGCGCTCGACGTCGCGGAGCAGCAGGTGCAGGCCGCGATCAACGCGGCCACGTCGTTCCTGCCCGGGGACCTGCCCAACCCGCCGATCTACAGCAAGGTCAATCCGGCCGACGCGCCGATCCTCACCCTGGGGCTCACCTCCGCCTCCCTGCCCCTCACCACCGTGCAGGACCTGGCCGACACGCGGCTCGTACCGAAGATCTCCCAGCTCCCCGGGGTGGGCCTGGTCAGCCTGAGCGGCGGGCAGAAGCCGGCGATCCGCGTGCAGGTCAATCCCGCGCGCCTCGCCGCCAACGGGCTCACCCTCGAGGATGTGCGCACCGCGGTGGCCTCGGCCAACGTGAACCAGGCCAAGGGCAGCCTCGACGGCAGCCGCCAGGCCTTCACCATCGGGGCCAACGACCAGCTCACCTCGAGCGACCAGTACCGCAACCTCGTGGTGGCGTACCGCAACGGCGCCCCGGTGCACCTCTCCGACGTGGCCGACACGGTGGACGACGCGGAGAACCTGCGGCAGGCCGCGTGGATGAACGATCAGCCCGCGGTGATCGTCAACATCCAGCGCCAGCCCGGCGCCAACCTCATCCAGGTGGTGGACCGCATCAAGCAGCTCCTGCCGCAGCTGCAGACCACCCTGCCCGGCTCGGTGAAGGTCGCGATCCTCACCGACCGCACCACCACCATCCGGGCCTCGGTGCACGACGTGCAGATCGAGCTGACGATGGCGGTGGTCCTCGTGGTGCTGGTCATCTTCCTGTTCCTGGGCAGCCCCGCCGCCACCTTCATCCCGTCGATCGCGGTGCCGGTCTCCATCATCGGCACCTTCGCGGTGATGTACGGGCTCGGCTTCAGCCTCAACAACCTCTCACTGATGGCCCTCACCATCGCCACCGGCTTCGTGGTGGACGACGCGGTGGTGATGATCGAGAACATCGCGCGCTACATCGAGGCGGGCGACGCCCCCCTCGAGGCCGCGCTCAAGGGCTCGGCCCAGATCGGCTTCACCATCCTCTCCCTGACCGTCTCGCTGATCGCGGTGCTGATCCCGCTGCTCTTCATGGGCGACATCGTGGGGCGCCTCTTTCGCGAGTTCGCGATCACGCTGAGCGCGGCGATCCTGGTCTCCGCCGCGGTGTCCCTGACCCTGACCCCCATGCTGTGCGCCAAGCTCCTGCGCCCCCGCGAGCAGCGCAAGCCCGGCCGCGTGGCCCGCGCCTCCCAGGCCGTCTTCGACCGCGTCCTCGGCCTCTACGCGCGCACGCTCCGGGTGGTCCTCGATCACCAGCCCGCGACCCTGCTCGTCGCGGTGGCCACGCTCGGGGTCACCCTCCTCCTCTACGTGGCGGTGCCCAAGGGCCTGTTCCCCATCCAGGACACCGGGGTGATCCTGGGCATCTCGGAAGCGCCCCAGAGCGTCTCGTTCCCCGCGATGGCCCAGCGCCAGCGCGCGCTCGCCCAGGTCATCCTGCGCGATCCCGCGGTCGACACCCTGTCCTCGTTCATCGGCATCGACGGCGCCAACGTGACGCTCAACAGCGGGCGCCTGCTGATCACGCTCAAGCCGCTCGACGAGCGGAAGATCTCCGCGCGCGCGATCATCGAGCGGCTGCGCCCGCGGCTGGCCGAGGTGAGCGGCATCACGCTGTACCTGCAGCCGGTGCAGGACCTCACGGTGGAGGACCGGGTGAGCCGCACCCAGTACCAGTACAGCCTGGAGAATCCGAGCGTCGACGAGCTCAACACGTGGGCCCCGCGCCTGGTGGAGCGCCTCCGCGCGCTGCCCGAGCTGCGGGATGTGGCGAGCGACCAGCAGGACCAGGGGCTCGAGACGTCCATCCGCATCGACCGCAGCACCGCCTCGCGCCTCGGCATCACGCCCCAGATGATCGACGACGCGCTCTACAACGCCTTCGGCCAGCGCCAGATCTCCACGATCTTCACCCAGCTCAACCAGTACCGCGTGGTGCTCGAGGTCAAGCCCGAGTTCCGCCAGGACCCGGACGCGCTCAAGCAGATCTACCTGCGCGCGGCCGGCGGCGGGCAGGTGCCGCTCTCCACCTTCACCGCGATGGAGGAGCGGGCCACCCCGCTGGTCGTGAGCCACCAGGGCCAGTTCCCGGCGGTCACCATCTCGTTCAACCTCGCGCCCGGCGTGTCGCTCGGGGCCGCGGTGGACGTCATCGAGCGGGCCCGGCGCGACGTCCGGATGCCGGCGGGCATCGAGACGCGCTTCCAGGGCGCCGCGCGCGCCTTCCAGGCCTCGCTCGCCAACGAGCCCCTGCTGATCCTCGCCGCGGTGTGCACCGTCTACATCGTGCTCGGCGTGCTCTACGAGAGCTGGATCCACCCGGTGACGATCCTGTCCACCCTGCCGTCGGCGGGCGTGGGCGCCCTGCTCGCCCTGATGGCCGCGCGCCTCGACCTGAGCGTCATCGCCCTGATCGGCATCATCCTGCTCATCGGCATCGTCATGAAGAACGCGATCATGATGATCGACTTCGCGCTCGACGCCCAGCGCAGCGAGGGCAAGCCCGCGCCGGAGGCGATCTACCAGGCCTGCCTGCTGCGCTTCCGCCCGATCGTGATGACCACGATGGCCGCCCTGCTGGGCGGCGTCCCGCTCGCGCTCGGGCGAGGTGTGGGCGCCGAGCTGCGCCAGCCGCTCGGCATCGCGATCGTGGGCGGGCTCATCATGAGCCAGCTCCTCACGCTCTACACCACGCCGGTGATCTACCTGGCCTTCGACCGGCTCGCCGCCCGCGCGGCCGGGCGCCGCCCGGCCCCCGCGGGCCCCCTCGCCGCCGC
>DATFGS010000756.1:0-4858 GCA_035249225.1 Candidatus Methylomirabilota bacterium
AGGGTGGCGCCGATCAGGGCGGAGAAGAGCGTGTAGTCGCTGGCCAGGACCAGCTTGACGTAGTCCCAGGTCCCCATCGCGGTCAGGCCGTGGGCGGCCTGCCACGCCGCGACGCGGGCGGCCTCGAGGCCGTGCAGGAAGTAGCCCTCGTGGCTCGTGAGCTCCGGCACCGCGCGGGCGACCGCCGAGAACCCGCCCACGTGGACCAGCAGGGTCACGATCGCTACCAGCGCCCCGCCGAACATGAGGCACGCCTGGATCACGTCGGTCCAGATCACCGCCTTGATCCCGCCCACCGCGGTGTAGAGGCAGGTCACCACTGTGAGGATGACGATCGCGACCAAGTAGGGGCCGACGGTGGTGACCGGCTCCTGCGCGGCCTGGGCGCGCTCGCCCGAGAGGAACAGCCGGTACGCCAGCACCATCACGAGCGAGGGGATGAAGAGCCGCGTGCCGGAAGCGAGCGTGCGCATGAAGAGGAAGAGGCCGGAGACGTAGGCCTTGCTCCACGGACCGAAGCGCACCCCGAGGTAGTCGTAGACGGTGTAGACCTTGAACGTGTAGTACGGCCGCAGGAAGACGTGGCCCACCACCACGCGCCCCAGGATCAGCCCGAGCATGATCTGCACGTAGGCGAAGCTCCGGGTGGTGTAGCCCTCGCTGGGCACGCCCAGGAACGTCGCCGCGCTCGTCTCCGCCGCGATGATCGAGGCCATCACCGCCCACCAGGGCACGCGGCGGCCCGCGAGGGCGAAGTCCTCCAGGCTGCGGTCCCGCCGGCCCAGGTAGAGGCCGATGACGGTGATGCCGGTGAAGTACACGACGACGATCGCGCCGTCGATCAACAGCTCGGCCGCGGGAGAGAGCACGCTCCATTATGGCGGCGACCGGCGCCCAGGGCGCCAATCTACGGCGCGCTCGTCTTGCTGCCGGTCGCGGCGCTGGTCTATGATCGCCGACGGGAGCGGCGTGGCGAACATGCGGAGGGCGCGGTGGTGGTGGATGGTCCTGGCTCTCGCCGGGACCCTCGCGGCGCCCTCGGGGGCCAGGGCCGTCCCGCACCCGTTCGCCTGGGCCGCGTTCGGCCTCGCCGGAGTCGGCCGCTGACCCTGGCCCTCCGGGGCACGGGACGCCGCGCGCGGGTGCTGCGCGCGATGCTGGTCGGTCTGCTCGTCTCCGTCGCGGTGACCGCGCTCTCGCGCACCGGCGTGCTCGCGGGCTGGGAGACCCGCGCGGTGGACGCCTTCCTCTTCCTGCGCGACCGGGTGGCCGCGCCCGAGATCACCCTGGTGCTGATCGACGACGACGCCTTCCAGGCCCTCGGGCAGCGCCAGCCGCTCTCCCGGCGCTACGTCGCCGACCTCGCCGACTTCCTGCTCAGGAGCGGCGCGCGCGTGGTCGCCTTCGACCTGGTCCTCACCGCGCCCACCGCGCCCGCGGAGGACCAGGCGCTGCTCGCCACCATCGCCCGCTGGAACGGGGCGCGCCCGGGCGCGCTGCTTTTCGCGACCTTCGCGATGCCCGCGGGCCAGGACAGCGCGGACGGCTACACCCTGCTGCCGCCCTTCTCGCCGGAGCTGGCCTCGCTCGTGGGCTTCGCCAACGCGCCGATCGGCGCCGACGGCATGGTGCGGCGCTTCACGCCGGTCCTGCCCCGGGCGGGCGGCGGCTGGCTGCCCGCGCTGTCGCTCACCACGCTCGCCGCGTCCGCCGGGGTGCCGCCGGCCGAGCTGGCGATGCGGCTCGAGGGCAAGGGGACCGCCATTCCCCTGCCCCTGCGCGAGGCGTCGGGCGCGCTCACCCCGCCGGCCGACACGCCGGTGCGGCAGCTCGCGGCCCGGCCGTGGCGCATCGACTTCACCGGGCCCACCGGCGTGTTCACCACGTTCCCGAGCGAGCCCCTGGTGCAGCTCGCGCGCGCGGGCACCGTCCCCGACCACGACAATCCGTTCCGCGATCGCATCGTGCTCGTGGGCGCGAGCTTCGCGGAGAGCCGCGACACCTTCCCGACCCCGACCGGATCCATGCCGGGCGTGGAGATCCACGCCCACATGGTCAACACCCTGCTCTCGCGCCGGACCCTGCTGCCGCCGCCCTGGTACCTGAACGTGGCGCTCCTCACGCTGGTCTGCGTGTCGATCTCGGTGCTCTCGCTCTGGCTGCGCCCGCTGTGGCTCGCGCTCGTCGGCCTGGTCCTGGTGGGCAGCCTCGCCGCCGCGTCGTACGAGGCCTACACCCGCGGCGGCTACTGGCTCGACTTCCTGGCGCCGCTCATCGGCATGCTGGTCTACCTGCAGGGCGCCCACATGCTGCGCCGGCGCCGCCTGCGCTCCGCCTTCGGCCAGTACGTGAGCCCCGAGATCATGGACCGCGTGCTGCGGACCGGCACGCGCCTGGGCGGGGAGGTGCGCCGCGTGACCGTGCTGATGTCGGACCTCCGCGACTTCACCACCATGTCCGAGCGCCTGCCCCCCGAGGTCGTCTCCGAGATGATGAACGAGTACTTCACCGCGATGGTGGACGTGATCCTCGCCCACCGCGGGCTCGTGCAGGACTTCATCGGCGACGCGATCATGGCCGTCTACGGCGCTCCCCTCGACGACCCCGAGCACTGCTGGCACGCGGCCCGCACCGCGGTGGCCATGCACGCGGCGCTCGAGGGCCTGAACCGTCGCTGGGAGGCGCAGGACCGCGGGCCGCTCGCGATGGGCATCGCGGTGCACACCGGCGAGGCCTTCGCGGGCACCCTCGGCGCGCCGCGCAAGAAGAAGTACGCGGTGCTCGGGGACACCGTCAACACCACCTCGCGGATCGAGGGTTTGAATCGCGACCTCGGCACCGGCATCCTCCTCAGCGGCGCCGTGCTCGCGATCCTGAAGGACCGGGTGGTGGTCCGGGACCGGGGCAGCGTGACCGTGAAGGGGCGGCGGCAGCCCGTCGAGATCTACGAGCTCATGAGCCTGACGGAGGGCCTGACCTGATGCGAATGCTCCCGCTCCTGTCGCTCGCCCTGGGCGCGCTCGTCGCGGTCTTCCCGGTCCGGGCGCCCGCCGATGCCCAGACCGGGGAGACCGCCGGCGTCATCACCGAGATCAAACCGGCGCGCGGGCGCGTGGACGTGAAGCCCGCCGCGGGCGGCGACTGGCGGCCGGCGCGGCCGCTGCTCGCGCTGCGCGCGGGCGACGTCGTGCGCACCACCGAGAACGCGAGCGCGGTGGTGCTCCTCTCGGGCGGGCGTGGAGCCGTGCGGGTGGAGGGCGCCGCGGGGACGCTCACGGTGCCCGGGGTGACCGCGGCCGGGCAGGGCCAGAAGGCCAAGGCCCTGATGGAAGCCAGCCTCGGCTACCTCGCGGGCACCACCAAGGAAGCGTCGAAGGCCGCGCTCGCGACCCGGAGCTCGGCCCGGCCGCCGATCATCCTGAGCCCGCGCAACGGCCGCGCGCTGCCGGAGGCGCTGGCCTTCGAATGGCTCGGCACCCGCTCCGGCCGGTACACGGTGCGACTGGTCGGGCCGAGCGGTCCGGTGGTCGACCGGCGCGAGGTCACCGGCCCGCGATGGGAGTACCCGGCCGACGCGCCCGCGCTCGTCCCGAACACGCGCTACACGCTGCAGGTCACCACCGCGGGCCGGCCCGCGCAGGAGGCCTGGTTCGAGGTGCTCGACGCGGCGCGGGCGCGCGCGGTGGCGGGCGATCTCGCCGCGCTCGAGCACGAGATGGGACCGGCGGCGCCCGCGACCTCGAAGGCGGTGATGCGGGCGGGGCTGCTCGCCGGCGAGGGGCTGCTCCACGACGCGCGGCGGGTGGTGGTCGCCGCGCTCGACGCCGACCGCGACGAGCCCACGCTCCACCTGCTGCTGGGCGATCTCTACACCCGCACCGGGCTCGCCGACCTCGCCGCCGAATCCTTCGACGAGGCTCAGTTCCTCCTGAAGAAATAGGGCGTGCGAGGGGGCTACTGCGCTTCCGCGACCTGGCCCTTCTCGCGCAGGCGGCGCAGCAGGCTCGCGAACGACTCCGCCTTGATGATCCGATCGAACTGGCTCCGGTAGGTGCCCACCAGGCTCACGTTCTCGATGAGCACGTCGTAGGCGCTCCACACGTCGTTCGCGCGGTGCATGCGGTACTCGACGGGGATCTGGGAGCCCTTGGCGGTGACCACCTGCGACCGCACCGAGGCCTCCTCGCCGTCCACGCGCTCGCCCACGTAGGCGATGGACTCGCCCGCGTAGCGGTCGATCTTGCCGATATACGTCCGCGCGATCAGGTCGGTGAAGAGCCGCGTGAACTCCTCGCGCTCGGCGGCCGTGCGGTCCGTCCAGTGACGGCCGAGCGCCCGGCGCGCCATGTCGGGGAAATCGAACAGCGTATCGGCGGCCCGGCGGATGTCCGCGCGCCGGCGCTCGGAGGCCTCGGGGGTCGGGCTGGCGACCTGCGAGAGGCTCTGCAGCGCCTCGTCCACGCGGGACTTCACGGTCTCGGTCGGCGTCAGGGCGGCCGCGACGGACGCGGTCAGGCCCAGGAGCAGCGCGGCCGTCATGGTCATCAGGGTGCGTCGCATGTTGCCTCCGGGCTCGAGAGGATCACCAGCTCTGTCCGATTCGACGGGCGGCGCAGGGGTGTATTCCCACCTTACCGCGCTTTCACTTTCGGGGCCGCTCGGGGGACAATAGCGGCCATGAATCGCGCGCTTGCGACGCCCCCGCCTGGCGACCGCCCCCTCGTCGTGGTCGATCTGGGCGGCACCTGGGTCCGCGTCTCGCTCTCGGGCGCGGCGCCGCGCGCCTACCGGGGGCCGACGCCGGGCGTGACGGGCCTGCCCGCGCTGCTCGCGCGCCTCTGGCGCCGCTGGCGGCTCA
>DATFGS010000757.1:0-1424 GCA_035249225.1 Candidatus Methylomirabilota bacterium
GCGGCGAACGGCATCGCGCTAGTGGATCACGTCCCAATCCGGGGGTAGCTCCACGAGCGAGGCTCGCTCCGGCAGGCCCGCGTAGATCGACAGCACCTTGTCCATCTTCAAGATGATCTCACCGACCGCGATCGAGGGCCAATCCTTCGAGGCGTCCGGGTGGACGTAGTAGACGGTCTGGTCGGGCACGATGCGGAAGCCGACGTCCATCACGTCGTAGAGGTCGCCGTTCTCGTGGGTGCGCTGGTTGAGCATCGCGGAGACGAGATCGACGCCCGGAATCTCCGACGCGATCCAGGCCAGCGCGGTGTCCGCGAAGTCCGCGAGCTGGTCGCCCGAAGCCTGCGCGGGGAGCGGCATCTAGCTCGACGGCCCCGACGATGCACCCGCGTAAATCGCGTTCACGGTGCCGAGCTTGGCCGTGATCTGCGCGAACGCTTCCGCGACCGGATCGCCCGTCTGCGGCACTTGGGCCGTGAACGTCCCCGAGCGCCCGGTGATCGAGAACGTGATATCGAACACGTCCACGAGGTTGCCGGAGTCGTCCTGCACCTGGTCTTCGCTCACGTTGAGCACTTCGTAGGCTGCCGCCATCACGCCCTCCTCAGTCGTCGCTCGATTCTACGCAGGTTCGCGGCCGACTTCCGTAGCTCCACGATCGTCTTGTGGCCTTCGACCGCGAAGGTGCGCTGCAAGCGCGTCCACGCCCCGGACACGTTCTGCGAGGACGGGACGCGCCCCGAGCCCGTGTCGCCCGCGCCCTGGCCGGAGCCGGTCGTCTGCTTGAGGTAGGCGGCTTGCCAGCGGGTCGAGCCCCACTTTTCGAGGTCGAGCCCGACACCGGCCACCACGCTGGCCGCGTAGGGGTGTCCGCCCGCGAGCGCTTCCCGCAGGTGGGGGTAGTCGGTCAGGTTGAGCTGGTCGGCGAAGGCGTTGGCGGCGGTCTGCGTGTCCGGGTAGGAGCGGGCGTGCCTGCCGTTCGGGAGCAGCGAGCAGCGGCGCGACCCCTTCTCCACCTTCGACAAGTCCAGCGCGTTGTAGTCGCAGCCGGAGTTCGCGTTGCGGCCCCACTCGGTGAGAAACTGCACGTTCTCGCTCCACTGCGGCAGGCCCGCCGTTTTTAGGTAGACGCGCTGCCAGAGCGGGGACACCGAACCGGCCACGCTCTCAGTGCTCCGTCGGGTTGCTCGACTCGTCTATCGGCGGCGCGGGGATCACCGGCTTGGTCGTCTTGGCGTGGCTGTAGGCGACGTGCGCGACGAGCACGAGGCCCGCGTTCACGAGGCCCACGATCGCGGAGCGCTGGTCGTCGGTGATGTTGACGCCGAACGAAAACAGGAGCGCCATGAGCGCGTTCACGAACCCCATCGCGTAGGCGAGACTGACCCCGTTCGCCGTCATGCGCGAGGGCACCTCACCCTCCG
>DATFGS010000758.1:0-1867 GCA_035249225.1 Candidatus Methylomirabilota bacterium
GGGGTCGCGGGCGCCGCGGGCCCCGACGCGGGCATGACGCTCGCCGCCCGGTGATGCGACATCATCGAGAGCGCGAACGACGTCATCATGAAAACGACCGCGACCACCGCGGTGGCCTTGCCGAGCACGGTGGGCGTGCCCATCGATCCGAACACCGCCTGGCTGCCGCTGCCGCCGAACGCGGAGCCGATGTCGGCCCCCTTGCCGGCCTGGAGCAGCACGAGCCCGACGATCACCAGGCTCACGATGATGTGGATGGTGACGATGAGAATGAACATGGTGAGGCCTTACTCCTTCGAAGCGCCGCTGCGGGCGGCCGACTTCTTGGCGATGGTGATGAATCCGGGCGCCTGCAGGCTGGCGCCGCCCACGAGGACCCCGTCGATGTCCGGCTGCTCGGTGAGGGCCTGGGCGTTGTCGGCCTTGACGCTGCCGCCGTAAAGGATGCGCATCGACTGGGCGAGCTCCTTGGACGCGACCTCGGAGACGAGGCCGCGGAGGTAGCCATGGACCTCGGCGGCCTGGCTCGGGGTGGCGTTGACCCCGGTGCCGATCGCCCAGACCGGCTCGTAGGCGAGCACGCAGCGCGCGATGTCGTCGGGGGCGAGCCCGGCCCAGCCGGTGCG
The DNA here is from genome assembly GCA_035249225.1 of Candidatus Methylomirabilota bacterium. GTDB lineage: Bacteria > Methylomirabilota > Methylomirabilia > Rokubacteriales > CSP1-6 > CAMLFJ01. The sequence goes on from DATFGS010000758.1 coordinate 627, forward strand.
GAGCTGCCCTTCGACCACCGTGAACGTGAGCCCCTGGCGCCGCTCCTCCTCGGTCTCGCCGACGCACAGCACCGGGCGCATCCCGTGCCGCACGGCCGCGGCCACCTTGCGGTTGATCTCCTCGTCGGTCTCGCGGAAGACGTGGCGCCGCTCGGAATGCCCGACCAGCACCCAGCGGCAGCCCAGCTCCGCGAGCATGGCGGGCGAGATCTCCCCGGTGAAGGCGCCCTGCTCCTCCCAGTGGCAGTTCTGGGCCCCGAGCGCCACCGCGGCGCCCTTCAGCACCTCGGCCACCACCGGCAGCACCGTGAAGGGCGGGCACACCACCACCTCCACCCCCCGGGGGCGCTTGAGCCCGTCGCGCAGGGACTGGGCGAGGTCGCGGGCGAACGCCTGCGTGCCGTGCATCTTCCAGTTGCCGATCACGAGCGGGGTGCGCATCAGGGCGCCTCGTCGAGCGCGGCCACGCCCGGCAGCACGCGGCCCTCGAGGAACTCGAGGAACGCGCCGCCCGCGGTGGACACGTAGCCGATCCGGTCCATGACCCCCGCCTGCTGCACCGCCGCGATCGTGTCCCCGCCGCCGATCACCGAGAACGCGCCGGAGTCCGCGACCGCCCGCCCCACCCCGAGGGTGCCCGCCGCGAAGGGCTCCTTCTCGAACACGCCCATGGGACCGTTCCAGATGATGGTCCGGGCGCCCTTCAGCGCGGCGGCGAACTGGATGACGGTCGCGGGGCCGATGTCGAGCCCCATGAGATCGTCCGGGATCTCGCGGATCGCGACGGTGCGCAGGCCGCCGATTGCGTCGAGGCCCGACGCGGCCACCACGTCCACCGGCAGGCGCAGCGGGATGCCGCGCGTGCGCGCGCGCTCCAGGATGGCGCGCGCGGCGTCGAGCCGGTCGGGCTCGAGCAGCGAGCGCCCGACCCCGTGTCCCATCGCCTTGAGGAACGTGAACGCCATGCCGCCGCCGATCGCGAGGCCGTCCACCCGGTCGAGCAGGTGCTCGACCAGGCCGAGCTTGTCGGACACCTTGGCGCCGCCCAGCACCGCCCACAGCGGCCGCTCCGGGCGCTCGAAGATGCGCCCGAGCGCATCCAGCTCGCGCGCCATGAGCAGGCCCGCGGCCGCCGGCTTGAGATGACGGGCGATGCCCTCGGTGGACGCGTGGGCGCGATGGGCCGCCGCGAAGGCGTCGTTGACGTAGACCTGCGCGAGGCCGGCGAGCGACCGCGCGAA
>DATFGS010000759.1:0-3107 GCA_035249225.1 Candidatus Methylomirabilota bacterium
GCTGGCCCACGCCGATCCGGGCGAGGCGGGCGCGGCCCTGGTCGCCGAGGTCCGGCGCGGCCGGCTGGCCGAGGCGCCCGCGGGCGTCGCGCGGGTCCTCGTCATCCAGGCGGACCGCGACGAGGTGGTGCCGCCCGCGCACGGGCGCATGCTCGTGGACCGCGCCCGCGATCCGAAGCGCCTGCACGTGATCGCGGGCGCCGATCACCGGCTCACCGAGCCCGCGCACCGCCGCGATGCGGTCGAGGAAAGCCTCCGCTGGCTGCTGGCCCATCTGCCCCACGCGGCCCCCGCGGGCCAGACCGTCCCGACAGGAAGGATCCGATGATCAACGCGGCGAGACTCAAGGACGAGTTTCTGGAGCTGGTGTCGATCTCGAGCCTCTCCCGGCGCGAGGGCACGATCGCGCGCCGGCTCGAGAGCATTCTCAAGGCGATGGGCGCGAGCGTCGAGGTGGACGGGGCGGGAGAGAAGGTCGGCGGCGACACCGGCAACCTGCTCGCGCGCTTCCCCGGCAACACGCCGGGCGCCCCGCCCTTCCTGCTCTCGGGACACATGGACACGGTGGGGCCGGCCGAGGCGATCCACCCGGTGGTCGACGGCGACGTGATCCGCACCGACGGCACCAGCGTCCTCGGCGGCGACGACAAGGCGGGGGTGGTGGCGATCCTGGAGGCGGTGCGCGTCCTCCGCGAGGGCCGCGTCCCGCACGGCGATCTCGAGGTGGTGCTCACGATCTGCGAGGAGAACGGGCTGCTGGGCGCCAAGAACTTCGACACCGGCCGCCTCCGCGCGAAGCGGGGGCTGGTGCTGGACGTGGACGGGGTCTGCGAGCTCATCACCCGCGCCCCCGCGGCCAACCGCATGACCTTCAACGTCCACGGCCTCGCGGCTCACGCGGGCATCTGCCCCGAACAAGGGATGAGCGCGATCCGCATCGCGGCGGAGGCGATCGCGGTGATGAAGCTCGGCCGCCTGGACGCGGAGACCACCGCGAACCTCGGCATCATCCAGGGCGGGCTCGCCGGCAACATCGTCCCTGCCGGCGTGACGATCCGGGGCGAGACGCGCAGCCTGAGCCTCGAGAAGCTCGCGGTCCAGACCGAGCACATGCGCCGCTGCTTCGACGAGGCGGCGGCCCGGCACCGCGTGCAGGTGGGCGACCGGCAGTACCAGGCGCGGGTGGAGGCCCAGGTCGACCGCCAGTACGGCCGTCTCGACATCCGCGACGAGGCGGGGATCGTCCGCCTGGTGCAGTCCGCGGCGGGCGCCATGGGGCGGGACTGCGCCACGCGCGGCACCGGGGGCGGCTCGGACGCCAACGTGTTCGTGGAGCGCGGCCTCGAGGTCGCCAACCTGGCCTGCGGCATGCGCGAGATCCACACCGTGAACGAGTGGGTGGACGTGCGCGACCTCGTGCTCACCGCGGGGCTCCTCGTCGAGACGGTTCGCCTCAACGCGGCGGCCTGACCCGTTCACCCTCCGCCTGGCGTAAGATAGCCGCCGGTGACCCGATGAGCGCTAGCCTCGAGCTCGAGCCCGCCCCGCCCGACCGGCCGACCATCCTGGTGGTCGAGGACGACGCGCACATCCGCGAGGTCCTCTCGGGGCTGCTCGGCACCCTCGGCTACCGGCTGCTCATGGCCGCCTCCGCCGAGCAGGCGCTCGACGCGCTCAACGTGGTGAGTCCCGACCTGGTGCTCACCGACGTGCACCTCGGGGCCATGAGCGGCATCGAGCTGTGCGTCCGGCTCAAGGCCGATCCGCGCTACGAGCTCATGCCGGTGGTCATCCTCACCGCGGTCGGCGACCTCGAGGCGCGGGTGGCCGGGCTCGCGGCGGGAGCCGACGACTTCTTCACCAAGCCGGTCGCGTTCGTCGAGCTGCGCACCCGCCTGGCGGCGCTGCTGCGGGTCCGCATGCTGCTCGGCCAGCTCGAGCGGGCGGAGGCGGTGATCACGACGCTCGCGCTCACCATCGAGGCGCGCGATCCCTACACGCTCGGCCACTGCGACCGGCTCTCGCGCTACGCGGTGGCGGTGGGCGAGGCGCTCGGGCTCGATCCGGAGATGGTGCGGTCGCTCCGCCTGGGCGGGTACCTGCACGATCTCGGCAAGATCGCGGTGCCCGACGGCATTCTCCTCAAGCCGGGGCCGCTCGATCCCGTGGAGTACGAGCGCATCCGCGCCCACCCGGGCGCCGGGTCCGACCTCGTCCTGGGGCTGCGCAGCATGGAGCTGGTGCGCCCGATCATGCGCCACCACCACGAGAAGTGGGACGGCTCCGGCTACCCCGACGGGCTGAAGGGCGAGGCGATCCCGCTGGGCGCGCGCATCATCTCGGTGGTGGACGTCTTCGACGCGCTACACACCGACCGGCCCTACAAGGCGGCGCTCCCGCGCCCGGAGGCGGTCTCCACGCTGCTCCGCGAGACCGACGCGGGCTACTGGGACCCGCGCGTCGTCGACACCTTCCTCGAGATCCTCCGCCACTTCAAGCACGACACCTAGACCTGACCCCTACTTGAGGTCGGCGGCGACGGAGTCGCCCGCGGTCTTGCCGAAGACGGCGCCCGACATCAGGCCGGTGCCGCCGGGGTAGTTGTGGTAGAAGAGCCCGCCCACGAGCTCGCCCGCGGCGTACAGGCCCGCGATCGGCCGGTCCCAGGTGTCGAGTACCCGGCCGCGCGTGTCCACGCGCAGGCCGCCGAAGGTGAAGGTGATGCCGCAGGTCACCCCGAAGCCCACGTAGGGCGGGGTGTCGAGGCGCTGCGCCCAGTTCGACTTGGGCAGGGCGAGCCCCTGGGTCCCGCGGCCGTCGAGCACCGCGGGGTTGAACGGCACCTGGTCCATCACCGCCGCGTTGAAGTCACGCACGGTGCGGGTGAGGCCCTCCGGGTTCACCTCGAGCTTCTTGGCCAGCTCCTCGATGGTGCCCGCCTCCGCCTTGGTGATCTCCCGGATGCGGTACTCCTCGCGCAGCAGCGGCACCGTCTTCTGGTCGAAGATCTGGAAGGCGGCCTCCTGGGGCTGGCGCAGGATCTCCCGCCCGTACTTGGCGTAGGTGTAGTTGCGGAAGTCGGCGCCCTCGTCCACGAACCGCTCGCC
>DATFGS010000760.1:0-4873 GCA_035249225.1 Candidatus Methylomirabilota bacterium
TGCTGGGCCTGGGGGTGAGCGGGCCGCAGGTGATCGAGGGCTGGCACGGCATCCGCTTCGACCGGCCGGTCCAGCGCATGCGGGAGACCGTGGAGATCGTCCGCCGCGCGATCAAGGGCGAGCGCCTCGAGTACAAGGGCACGGTCTACGAGCTGCCGCTGCCCGGCGGCGAGGGCAAGGCCTTGCGCTCCGCGGCGCCGCCCCAGCCGAACCTGCCGATCTACCTGGCCACGCTGTCGCCGAAGAGCCTCGAGATGACCGGCGAGATCGCCGACGGCTGGCTCGGCACCTCGTTCATGCCCGAGCACGCGCACGTGTTCACCGCCTCCCTCGCGGCGGGCGCAGCCCGCGCGGGCCGGTCGCTGGCCCAGCTCGATCTCCAGGCGGGCGGCTACGTGGCCTTCGGCGACGACGTGGAGCGGCTGATCCCGCCCCGCAAGCCGGGCCTGGCCTTCAGCCTGGGCGCGATGGGCTCGCGCCAGCACAACTTCTACAACGACGCCTACCGCCGGGCGGGCTATACCGACGCGGCCGTGGAGGTGCAGCGGCTCTGGCTCGACGGCCGGCGCGAGGAGGCGACCGCCCGGGTGCCCGACGAGCTGGTGCTCCAGACCAACCTGCTCGGCACGGACGCGATGGTGCGCGTGCGCCTCGAGGCCTACCGGAAGGCCGGCATCACCACGCTGCGGGTCGAGCCCGGCGGCGAGGGGCTCGCGGCCCGGCTCGCCACGCTGGGCCGGTTGCTGGACCTCGTTCGCGCCCTGCGATAGCATGGCGAGCGGTCGAGTCGACCGATCAATGACGATTCCAGAGGAGCCCTGACATGGACCTGAACTACTCGCCCGGCGAGCTGGCTTTCCGCGACGAGGTGCGCGGCTGGTTGAAGAGCAACCTGCCGGACGACCTGCGCGCCAGGATGGAGGGCTACCAGGAGCTGTCGAAGGACGACCTCCTCCGCTGGCACAAGATCCTGGCGAAGAAGGGCTGGGTCGCGCCCGACTGGCCGAAGGAGTGGGGCGGAACCGACTGGAACGTGGTGCAGCGCTACATCTTCGAGGAGGAGTGCGGCTTCGCGGCGACGCCGATGGTCGTCCCCTTCGGGGTGCGCATGTGCGCGCCGGTGCTGCTGCAGTTCGGCACCGAGGCCCAGAAGAAGAAGTTCCTGCCCCGCATCTACCAGGGCGAGGACTTCTGGTGCCAGGGCTACTCGGAGCCGGGCTCGGGCTCGGACCTGGCCTCGCTCAAGACGCGCGCGGTCCGGCAGGGCGATCACTACGTGGTCACCGGCCAGAAGATCTGGACGACGATGGCCCAGCACGCCGACTGGATCTTCTGCCTGGTGCGAACCGACGGCACCGGCAAGCGCCAGGACGGCATCTCGTTCCTGCTGATCGACATGAAGACGCCCGGCATCACGGTCCGGCCGATCGTGTTGCTGGACGGCAGCAAGGAGGTCAACGAGGTCTTCTTCGACGAGGTCAAGGTCCCCGCCGAGAACCTCGTGCACGAGGAGGGCAAGGGCTGGACGGTGGCCAAGTACCTGCTGGGATACGAGCGCATGGGCACCGGGCGCATCGGGGCCTCCAAGCGCGAGCTGGCCAAGCTGAAGGAGCTGGCGGGCGAGCAGATGAAGGACGGGCGCCCGCTCATGGAGGACCCGCGCTTCCGCGATCGGCTCACGCGCGTGGAGGTCGAGCTGATGGCGCTCGAGATCACCAACCTGCGCTTCCTCGACCAGATGCGGCGGAGCGGCCGGCCTCCCGGCGCCGACGTCTCCATGCTCAAGATCAAGGGGACCGAGATCCAGCAGGCCATCACCGAGCTGATGATGCAGGCGGCGGGCCCGCTGGCCCAGGCCTTCCGGCCGGTGGACGCGATGGACTTCGATCACTTCACCGCGCGGCTGGCCCCGCGCTACTGCAATCTCCGCAAGGCCACGATCTACGCGGGATCCAACGAGATCCAGCGCAACATCATCGCGAAGGCGACGCTCGGTCTGTAGTGACGGCGCGAGGCGACGTCGGGCGGGGCCGGGGGGCGAGGGGTGCCGGGTGGTCCTCTGACCACGACGCGCGTCGCTCCGGCGGCCCGGCGCCCTCGCCTTCGGGCCGCGCCGGCGTTGCGGCGGTTCGAACTACTGATCTCAGGAGCGTTGGATGAATTTTGATCTGAGCGAAGAGCAGCAGCTGCTGGCGGATTCCCTCAAGCGGTACTTGACGAATGAGTACTCGATCGATGCGCGGGCGAAGATCGTCGATTCGCCGAGCGGGTGGAGCGAGGCGGTGTGGGCGGCCTTCGCGGAGATGGGGCTGCTGGGCGTGCCCTTCGCGGAGGAGCACGGCGGGTTCGGCGGCACCGCGGTGGACGTGATGCTGGTCATGGAGGCGCTCGGCGAGGGCCTCGTGGTCGAGCCCTACTGGGTCAACGTGGGCCTGGGCGGCCGCCTGATCGCCCGCGCCGGGTCGGACGCGCAGCAGAAGCGCATCCTTCCCGCGCTGATCCAGGGCAAGCACCGCCTGGCCTTCGCGCACACCGAGCGCTCCGCCCGCTACGACCTGGCCCACGTGGGCACGCGGGCCAAGCGCGCGGGCGGCGGTTACACGCTGAACGGCGAGAAGCGTGCGGTGCTCCACGGCGGCTCCGCCGACACGCTCATCGTCTCCGCCCGGACGGCGGGCAAGGACACCGAGGCCGCCGGCATCGGCCTGTTCCTGGTCGACCGCGGGGCCAAGGGCGTGACCCTCAAGGAGTACCGCACGATCGACGAGCTGCGGGCCGCGGACGTCTGGCTCGCCGACGTGACGGTGCCCGCCGACGCCCTGCTGGGCGAGGAGGGCCGCGCGCTGCCCCTGATCGAGGACGCGGCCGACTACGCCACCGCGCTGCTCTGCGCGGAGGCGGTCGGCGCCATCCGCTACGCCAACGAGGCCACGCTCGAGTACCTCAAGACGCGGCGGCAGTTCGGGGTGCCGATCGGCAGCTTCCAGGCGCTCCAGCACCGCATGGTGGACATGGTGATCAGCTACGAGCAGGCGCGGTCCATGGCCTGCCTCGCGTGCGTGAAGGTGGACAGCGCGCCGCCCGCGGAGCGGCGTCACGCCGTCTCCGCGGCCAAGATCAAGGTGGCGGACGCCTGCCGGCACGTCAGCCAGGAGGCGGTCCAGCTTCACGGCGGCATGGGCATGACCGAGGAACTGAAGATCAGCCACACCTTCCGGCGGCTCACCATGATCGGGCAGCTCTTCGGCGACGCCGAGCATCATCTGGAGCGGTTCGCGGCCAGCGACCGCGGGGGCGCCTGATCCTCGCCTGACCGTCAAAAGTTGACTCGCCGCGCCGCCTCCGCCCATAGTCGGAGCGTATGGTGGATGGGCAGGATCCGGGCCGGCCGTCGTTCTTTCGCAAGCCCGGGCGCGCAGGGAGTCCCGCTCCCGGCCGGCCGGTCGTCGCGTCGCCTCCGCCCTCGTTGCCCCCGCCGGCCGCCCCGCCGCCACCGGCGCCTCCGCTTCCGCCGGGTGCGCCCGAGAGCCTGCCCGCGCCGCCGCCCGGCACGCGGCGGCGCCTGACCTTCCATGGCACGGGCGGCACGCTCTTCGGCATCCACATCGTCAACACGCTGCTGACCCTGGTCACCTTCGGCGTCTACTACTTCTGGGCCAAGACGCGCCTGCGGCGATACCTCTTCAGCCAGACCGAGATCGAGGGCGATCGCTTCGCCTATCACGGCTCGGGGCGGGAGCTCCTCCTGGGCACGCTCAAGGCCGCGCTGGTGTTCGGCGTGCCGATCACCGTGCTGAACGTCATCCGCGACGTGCTGGACGCGCCGGCGCTGGTGAAGGTCGCGGCCGGAGTGCTCTCCGGCAGCCTGCTCTTCGTGCTGTTCCCGGTCGCGATGGTGGGGGCGCGCCGCTACCGCCTCGGCCGGACCTCGTGGCGCGGCATCCGCTTCTCGTTCCGCGGGCGCGTGTGGGAGCTGGTCAAGATCGTCCTCGTCGGCACATTGCTCACCGGCATCACCCTGGGGCTCTACTACCCGGTGCTCCTGGTGAAGCGGCAGGCGTTCATGATCTCGAACTCGTACTTCGGGAGCGAGCGCTTCGGCTTCGCGGGCCGCGGGCGGGATCTCTTCTGGGTCTACGTGCAGGCGGCCCTGCTCACGCTGCCGACGCTCGGGCTGTCCTGGGTATGGTACATCGCGCGCAAGCGGCGGTACTTCTGGGACCACACCACGTTCGCCGCGGCGCGCTTCTCCTGCACCGTGACCGGCCGCGCCCTGCTGGGCCTGTGGGTGGTCAACGCGCTGCTCCTCGTGGGCACGCTCGGCATCGCCTGGCCGTGGGTCCGCGTGCGGAACGTCAACTTCGCCTTCCGCAACCTCGCCCTGGTGGGCCCGCTCGATCTCGAGCGCATCCAGCAGGAAGCGCAGCACGTCTCGACCATGGGCGAGGGGCTCTCCGGCTTCTTCGACTCCGGCTTCGATCTCGCCTGACCCGCGAGCCGCGTCCCTCCCGATGCGCACCGACTGGCAGGGCAGCTACCTGGACGGGCGAACCGCGGCGCGCCAGCCCGCCACCATCCGCCTCATGCGCGAGGGTGTCGAGATCACCACTGCGGCGGGCGGGACGCGCCTCTGGCCCTACCGCGAGCTGCGCCAGACGCAGGGCAACTACGCGGGCGAGGAGGTGCGGCTCGAGCGGGGCGGGGAGCTGCCCGAGACGCTGCTGATCCCGGACGCCGCGTTCCTCCAGAGCCTGCACGAGGCCGCGCCCGGCGTGGGCCCGCGCTTCCACGATCCGCGGCGGCGCTCCGCGCGGCTGCGGTGGACGATCGTGGCGGCGGGCGGCGTCCTCGCGGCGACCGTCGCGATCTATCT
>DATFGS010000761.1:0-6187 GCA_035249225.1 Candidatus Methylomirabilota bacterium
CTCGCGCCTGCCGGGCGCCCGGGTGCGCTTCGTCGCGGTGACGCCCGGGCCGTATCGCACGGACAATCGCCAGCTCACCCTGATCGCCGACGAGCCGCTCTCCGCGGTGCCGCACCCGGAGGTGCTCATGGTGCCGGGCGGCTTCGGCACCCGCGCGCTGGAGACCCCTAATCCGCTCCTCGACTGGATCCGCACGGCCCACCAGACGAGCCGGTGGACCACGTCGGTGTGCACCGGCTCGATGCTGCTGGCCGCCGCCGGCCTCCTGAAGGGGCTCGAGGCGACCACGCACTGGATGTCGCTCGACCGCCTGCCCGCCTACGGGGCGCGGCCGACGCTCAAGCGCGTGGTGGAGCAGGGCAAGATCGTCACCGCGGCGGGGGTGTCGTCAGGCATCGACATGGCGCTCACGCTCGCCGCCCGCATCGCGGGCGACGACGTGGCCCAGGCCATCCAGCTCGGCATCGAGTACGACCCGCAGCCGCCGTTCCGGGCCGGCTCGCCCGAGACCGCGCCCGCGCACATCGTGGACGGCCTGCGCGCCCGGATGCGGGCGCGCATGGAACGGGACGAGGCCGCGCTCCGGCCGCCGGCCTGAGCCGGCGCCCCCCGATGCACTCCCAGCCGCCCGCCAAGGCCTTCTGACCTGATCGCGATGGAGCGCCGCCGCCTCGGCAAGACCGATATGGACGTCAGCGTGCTCGGCTTCGGCGGCTCCGAGATCGGCTACGAGCGCGCGGGCGCGCGCACGGTGGCCCGCCTGCTCGGCACCGCGCTCGACGCCGGCCTCAACGTGATCGACACCGCCGAGTGCTACGAGGACAGCGAGAAGCTGATCGGCGCCGCGCTCGGGGCGCGCCGGGACGAGATCTACCTGCTCACCAAGTGCGGCCACCCGCGCGGCTACGGCCGCGGCGACTGGCGGGCGGCCTCGCTGCTCTCGAGCATCGAGCGGAGCCTCGAGCGCCTGCGCACCGATCGGCTCGACCTGATCCAGCTCCACAGCTGCGAGCTGTCCGACCTGCGCAAGGGGGAGGCGATCACCGCGCTGGAGCGCGCGCGGGAGCGCGGATGGACGCGCTACATCGGCTACAGCGGCGACGGGGAGGCGGCGCGCTTCGCGGTGGAGTGCGGCCGCTTCGACACGCTGCAGACGTCGGTGAGCATCGCGGACCAGGAGTGCTTCGAGCTGACGCTGCCGCTCGCGGCGAAGCGAGGCATGGGCGTCATCGCTAAGCGGCCGATCGCGAACGCGGCGTGGCGCTACGCGCGCCGCCCCGCCGAGCCTTACTACCAGCCGTACTGGACGCGGCTCCGCGCGCTCGACTATCCCTTCGTGCGCGACGCCGAGCGCGTCGTCTCGACCGCGCTCCGCTTCACGCTGGCCGCGCCGGGCGTGCACACCGCGATCGTCGGCACCAAGCGGCCGGAGCGCTGGCCGGAGAACGCGCGCCTGCTCGAGGCGGGCCCGCTGCCCGCCGCCGAGATCGAGCGGATCCGCGCGCGCTGGCGGCAGGTCGCCGAGCCGTCCTGGACCGGCGAGGTCTGATCCCGCCGAACTAGCCGACCTGGAAGCGCTTGATCGCGGCCTGGTCGAAGGCCAGGCCGAGGCCGGGTTTGTCAGGCACCACGAGCTGGCCGCCCTCGATCTTCGGGGTCTCCTCGTAGAGCCGGAGCGTCCACGGCATGTACTCCACGGTGAGCCCGTTGGGGATCGCCGCGATCAGGTGGACGTGGATCTCCGGGATGAGGTGGCTCACCACCGGCAGGTTGAACGCCTCGGCCATGCCCGCCACCTTCATCCACTGGGTGATGCCGCCGACCCGCAGCAGGTCGATCATCACGATGTCGATCGAGCGGGCCTCCAGCAGGTGACGGAACGGCACGATGCCGTAGTGGTACTCGCCCGCCGCGATCGGGGTGTTGAGCGCGTCCGCGATGCGCGCCAGGCCCGGGTAGTCGTCGTGCGCCGTCGGGTCTTCGAGCCAGTAGAGGTGATAGGGCTCGATGCGCTGTCCCACGTCGATCGCGTGGTGCACGCTCCACAGCTGGTTGATGTCGCACATGAGGTCCACGTCGGCGCCGATGGACTCGCGCATGACCCGCACCCGCTCCACCGAGGCCGCGATGGTCGGCTCGCTCCCGCACTGCATCTTCATCTGGCGGAAGCCCATGTCGCGCAGGCGCGGGCCGGCCTTGGCGAGGTAGTCCACCGGGTGCTGGCGCATCAGCGCGCCGCTCGCGTACGTGGGCGCGCGGTCGCGCAGCCCGCCCAGCAGCGCGCAGACCGAGCGGCCCGCCGCCTTGCCCATGAGGTCCCAGCAGGCCATGTCCACCGCGGAGATCGCGAGCGAGAAGATCCCGCCCGGGCCCGCGCCGCCCGCCATGCGCCGGCACTTGGCCGCGATCGCCTCGACCTGGCTCGGGTCCATGCCGATGGTGAGCCGCGCGAGGCCGTCCACCGCGGCCCGCAGCGCCGGGGTCAGCGCGCCGCCGAAGAAGGTGAGCCCGATGCCGACCAGCCCCTGGTCGGTTCCGAGCTCGAGCAGCACGAACTCGCGCGTGTCGGTGGGCGCGGGCAATCCCACCACCAGGGGATTGTCGGCGGGCGTGGAGAGGACGCGGGTGGTGACGTGGCTGATCTTCATTTCTTGTGCTTGCCGGTGAGCTGGGGCGTGGTGCCCTCCTGGCCCTTCTCCTGCCGGTCGAGCCGGGTCTCGCGCGACCACGTGCGCTTGAGATCGTCGCGCACGTTGAAGTGGAGCGTGCCGAGCCCTTCCGTTTCGAGCTCGATCCGGTCGCCGTCCTGGAAGCCGGAGAGGCCGCGGTGGTTGGTGCCGGTGGCGAGGATGTCGCCCGGCTCGAGGGTGTGGATGCTGGTCACCCACTCGATGCAGCGCGGGATCTTGTGGGCCATGTCGCTCGTGTTGAACGCCTGCTTGACGGTGCCGTTCACCGAGAGCCGGATCGCCAGCTTGTGCGGATCCGCGATCTCGTCCGCGGTCACCAGGTACGGGCCGATCGGCGCGAAGGTGTCGCGCGACTTCATCTGGTAGAACGTGTTGCCGGGAGGCAGGAGGCCGCGGGCGGAGCCGTCGATGAAGTTGCAGTAGCCGAAGACGTACTCCATCGCCCGCGCCGCCGGCACCGCGGTGGCGCGCTTGCCGATCACCAGGGCCATCTCGGCCTCGCCCTCGAAGATGGTGGCGGGCACGTCGGGCAGCACCATGGTCTCGTTCGGGCCGATCACCGCCCCGGGCGACTTCATGAAGGCGTTGATCGGTGCCGGCTCGGTGCGGGTGCCGTCCTCCATGTAGTTCACCGCCATGCAGACGATGTTGGTCGGCTTGGGCAGGGGCGGGCGGATCTTGACCTGGGCGAGCGGTACCGGCTTGCCGCGGCCGGCCGCGTCCTCGATCTTCTTGCGGTAGTCCGCGAAGCGGGCGATGAGCCCGCTCATCAGGTCGCCGGGCCCGGTGTGCGGGATGTCCTTCACGGTGTCCGAGACGTCCACCACCGCGTCGCCACGGAGCACGCCCAGGCGGTAGTCGTCGAATAGCAGAAGCTTCATGGTGTTCTCCTCTCGAGAAAATCGATCACGTCTCGACGGTCGTCGGCCTCCCGTAGCCCGGGAGGGCCCATCACGGTGCCGGGGATGAAGCCCTCGGGGTCAGCCAGGAAGGCGTCCAGGCTCTCCCGCCCCCACACGACCCCGCGCGCGCCCGCGTCGATCAGCGCGGGGGAGAAGCGGAAGCCCGGGAGCGTCCCGGCCCTCCGACCCATCACCCCGCGGAGGCTCGGGCCCGGTAGCCGGTCCTCGCCGCGCGCGACGGAATGGCAGGCAACGCAGCGCAGGAAGACGCGCTCACCCCGCGCGGAGTCGGCCCGCAGCGGCGAGAGCCAGGCCGCCGTCACCGCGCCCCCGGCGAGGAGCCCCATAGCCCAGCCCCTCACTTCACCCGGTACACGACGAGCCGGTCCGCCCCGGATTCCGGCGCCCATACTTCCCCGGGCCGGCCGAGAATCTGGCGCACGTTCGCGCCGCGACGATCGCTGGGGAACGCCTGGAACGTCTCCGTGTCCGGGTCGAACCGAACCATGGCGTTGGCGGTCCACTCGCTCAGCCACACCTTGTCCCGGTCGTCGACATAGACCGCGTAGGCGCGGGGGGCATCGCCGGGTAGCTTCCACGTCTTCCACTCCTTCGTCCGGGGATCGTAGCGGCTCACGTTGCCCGAGTTCCACTCGCTGACCCAGACGCGACTCCGGGAGTCGGACCAGACACGCCGCGCGCCCTGGTCCTTGGTGGGAGGCTCGATCACGGTGGCGGCTCCGGTGTCCAGATCGACGCGGGCGATGTGGCTGCCGGCGAGGGAAGCGTAGTAGATCTCACCGTCGGGCGTGGTGGCGATGCCGTAGGCGCCGCGTCCCCGTGGGGCGTCCCAGACCTGCATGACACCCGTCGCGGGGTCGAGGCGCCCGTACACCCCGTTCTGCCCGGTGAACCAGATGCGGCCTCGCTTGTCGAAGGTCGCGGTGTTGAGGTTCACGTAGCCGCGCGCCTCGGGCAGCGCCCACCGCTTCACCTCGCGCGTCCGGGGATCCACCCTGACGATGGAATTCATGCCGCTGTCCGTGACCCACGGCGCGCCGTCGGGTCCGATGATCACGCCGTGCGGCGACGCCGCGGGCCCGAGGGACACGAGATCGACCTTGCCGCCGACGGGATCGAGGCGTCCGAGGTGGCCGCTGCGCTGGGCCGTGTACCAGACGATGCCGTCGGCGCCGACCGCCACGTCGTGAGGCCCGCCGCCCGCGGGAAGCGGATAGGCCTGCACCGCGACCTCGGCCGAGACGGGCGCCGGGAGGCAGAGCAGGCTGATGAAGAGCGCGAGCAGTGTGTGACGCATGGCCACCTCCATCGGACGCCGGGCAGTGCGAAAGGCCGGCCCATGGTACCCCACCTTCCGCCGCCCCTGCCACCGCCCCGCGCGGCGCCACGCGGTTGACAACGGGGGCCGCGAGCGGCGACGCTCTCGCTGAATCCATTCCAGGGAGGAGCCCCAATGAAGGGACGGGTGGCGGTTCTCAAGGCCTACGGCGGCGAGTTCGAGCTGCGCGAGTACCCGGTGCCGGATCCGGAGCCGGGCGCGATCCTGATCAAGCTGACGCGCGCGGGGGTGTGCGGCTCCGACCTGCACATCTGGCGGGGCGAGATGAAGGAGACGTACGGCGCGCTGCCCAAGGACCTCACCTTCGGCCACGAGATGTGCGGGAAGGTGGAGCGGCTCGGCGCCGGCATCACGACCGACTCGATGGGCCAACCGCTCCGCGAGGGCGATCGGGTGACCTTCTGCTACTTCTTCCCGTGCGGCCGCTGTCCGGTGTGCCTGCACGACGAGATGGGGAGCTGCCCGCAGAAGGGCCGCCCGAACCGGGTCGCGGGCAGCGCGCCCTACTTCAACAACGCCTACGGCGACTACTACTACCTGCGGCCGAACCACTTCATCTTCAAGATGCCCGACGAGATCCCGGACGACATGGCGACGCCGATCAACTGCGCGCTCTCCCAGGTGCTCTACGGCTTGCGGAAGGCGGGCTTCCGGGCGGGCCAGTCGCTGGTGGTGCAGGGGGCGGGCGGCCTCGGCATCAACGCGGTGGCGGTGGCGCGGGACATGGGCGCCGACACCGTGATCGTGGTGGACCGGCTCGCGGAGCGGCTGGCGCTCGCGCGGGCGTTCGGGGCCGATCACACCGTGAACGCGAGCGAGATCACCAGCGCGGACAAGCGGGTCGAGGCGGTGAAGGCGCTCACCGGCGGGTTCGGCGCCAACGTGGTGGCCGACTTCGTGGGCTACGCGGACGTGATCCCGGAGGGGCTGCGCATGCTGCGGGGCGGCGGCTGCTACCTCGAGGTGGGCTCGATCTCGCCCGGCAACGTGTTCTCCTACGACGCCACCGCGCTGGTGCGCGGGAACGCGCATCTGGTGGCCACGTCGAACTACTCGCCGTGGGCGCTCGAGCAGTCGCTCTCGTTCATGAAGCGCAACCTGAACCGCTTCCCGTTCGAGAAGGTGATCTCGCACGTGTTCCCGCTCGAGCGCATCTCGGAGGCCTTCGCCCAGGCCGACTGGGCCCGCCGCGGCAACGACCCCGCCGGCATCTCCCGCGCCGCGATCTCGATGTA
>DATFGS010000762.1:0-3367 GCA_035249225.1 Candidatus Methylomirabilota bacterium
CACCGCGATCGCGGTGCCGATCGCCACCGCGAGCACGCCGGCGAGCAGGGTGTTGAGGAACGCCTCGCGGAAGAGCGGCCGCGCGAAGAAGGCCAGCAGCGGCCGCACGGTCGGCACGCCGCCCTCGAGAAACGCCACCGATAGCACCTGGAGCAGCGGGTAGACGATGGCCGCCGCGAGCAGGGCCAGCAGGGCCGCCACCAGCGTGGCCTCGCCCGCCGAGCGATGTGCCATCAGGCGGAGGCGGGGGAGCTCGACTCGGCGGCCGACGCCTCGGGCGCCATCGGCTGCGCCGCGAACGTCAGGTACTCCAGATCGTCCAGGGTCTGCTCGAGGCGATGGTAGGCCCACGCGCACCCGAGCAGCGCGGCGAGCGGGTACCCGAGCCCGTAGCTGCGCGGACCCGCCAGCAGCGTGATCACGGTGAAGAGCAGGTTGGCGGCGAGGAAGACGCCCGCGACCTCGGCGGCCGCGCGCCGCCGGTCGAAGTAGAGCAGCACGATACCCCCGAAGAGGCACAGCACGTGCAGCAGGGCGCCCACGAGGCCGCAGCGCATGATCCCGAGCTGCAGCCCGTCGAGCCCGAGCCCGGCCGCGATCCACGGCGCCACCACCATCAGCAGCAGGGTCAGCGGGCCCTGGACCACCATCACGCGGCGCAGGCCGTCGCGCAGGCACTCGGTCATGGCCCGCTTGGCCTCGAGCACCTGGCGCAGGGTGCCGTGCTTGGTGGCCACGCCGTAGTACTCCCGGTAGCGATCGTAGAAGTCGGTCTCGACGCTGACGAGGAAGATGGCGAGCGACGGCACCACCGAAAGGTAGCACAGGAAGATCGGGGTGTCGTAGAGCGAGGCGTGGAACCAGCCCGCGATGGACCGGCCGGTCGGCGCGACCCAGAACGCGACGCGGTCCACCGCGATGGCCGCGTTGTAGAGGAGCCCCGCCGCGATCAGGTCCGGGTAGCGGACGAAGGCGCTCGTGAGGTCCACCGTCTCGGGGACGCGCACCGTCGCGAGCTCGCGCTCCACCCGCGCGCAGAGGACGAAGAGGATGCCCGCCTGCCCGAGCAGGAAGCCGCCCAGGTGCCCGCTCGTGCCGAGCCAGCGCCCGAGGGCCAGCGCGGCGAGCAGGCTCACCAGGTTGCCCGCGAAGAACGCGGTCACCACGCTCGCGTAGTCCTGGGCCGCCCCCAGGTAGATCATCACCATCCAGGTGCACGACACCACCACGAGGAGCATGACCCCGAACAGCCGCAGCTCCGGCTCGAGCCCGGGCGCCAGCGCGTAGAACAGGCCGCCGAGCCCCAGGTGGGCCAGCGCGGTCCACCCCACCGTGAAGCGGTAGGACACCACCAGGCTCCCGATGCGGCCCACGTAGAGCTCGTCCGCGAGCTGGCGCGTCACCACCATGTGCGCGGCGCCGGTGGTGATCAGCGAGAAGGTGTAGGTGTAGACCACGATGGCCTGGAAGCGCGCGTGGGCGGCCTCGCCGATGAGGTCGCGGGAGAAGAGCGCGAGGGTGCCGAGGGTGCAGATGGAGAGCACCCACGGGCCCGCCGAGAGCACCGCGCCGTAGAGGTGCGCGCGCAGCCAGCCGCTGCTGCTGTCCTCCACGATGAGGCGCTTGAGCCGGAAGCCGATGCCCGCCATCGCCCTACCGCGCCCGCGCGCCGATCATGTCGGTGTAGATCTCCCGGTACCGGCGGATCAGGTCGGCCTCCTGGTAGTGGGCGCGCACCCGGTTCCGCGCGGCCCGGCCCATCTCCTCGCGCAGGCCCGCGTCGCGGGCGAGGCTCACGATCGCCTGCGCGGTCGCGCCCGGGTCGGCGAGGCCGGTCACGAGCCCGCTCGCCCCGAGCGCGCGGTCCCCGGGCTGGCTGCCCTCGAGCAGCTCGCGGCACGCGCCCACGTCGGTGGAGACGACCGGGATGCCGGCGGCGGCCGCCTCCAGGATCACCAGCGGCAGCCCCTCCGAGATGCTGGTGAGCACGAGCACGTCGATGCGCGGGTAGATCTGCTTGACGTCCACGCGGCCGGTGAACTCCACGCGATCGGCGACCCCGAGGGTCGCGGCCAGCACCCGGCACTCCTGGAGGTACTGCGGGTCCTCGTCGCCCGGCCCCGCGATCACCGCGCGCGCCCCCGGCAGCGCCGCGCTCACGATCTTCACCGCGCGGATGAACGTCTTCACGTCCTTGATCGGCACCACGCGGCCCACGAAGCCGATGCGGAACTCGCCCGGTCCGGCCTCCACCCGCGGCAGCGCGGCCAGCGGCTCCATGTCGATGCCGTTGGGCACCACCAGCGTCTTGGCCGGGTCCGCGCCGTCGCGAATCTGGGCCTGGCGGTTGCCCTCGAAGATCGTGACGATCCGGTCGGCGTGGGCGTAGGTGATGCGCGAGAGGTGCTCGAAGAGCCGGGTCCACAGCTCCTTGAAGAAGCCCGGCCCGGCCGACAGGGTCATCGGCGCCTGCCGCTGCACGTAGATCCACTCGGCCTGGTCGATCTCCATCCGCCGCTCGCGCGAGTAGATGCCGTGCTCGGTGAGCAGCATCGGCCGGTCGCGGCGGACGCGCTGGGTCGCCGCCACCAGCCCGGCCCACCCGGTGGAGACGGTGTGGTAGAGGGCGGCCTCCGGCACCGGGGCGTGGAGCAGCCGGAAGATCGGCAGGTGGGTGAAGCGCCACGTCCAGAAATAATCGAGGAACGAGATGTGAGGCGCCCGGCTCTCGTAGAGGCGCCGCACGATCTCCCACGCCGGCTTGCCGTAGATGTAGTCGTGCACCGAGGGGCCGGCGCCCTCGTGCGGGCAGATCGTCCCCAGCAGGTCGCCGAGGCCGTCGGACCGGCCGTCCTTCAGCTCCTCGTGATACTTCCAGATGGTCTCCCAGCCCGCCGCGTCCATCGAGCGGCCCTTGCTCGCGGGCTCGTCGCCGCCGTGGATGCCCACGTCTACGAGGCTCACCACGTTGGGCGGCAGCGGGTAGCGCGGGTCATGCGTCTCCCCGCGCGTCGCCGAGATGTGGAAGATCGCGAAGCGCAGCTCGGGGAGCGCGTTGACGAGCTGGTGGATCCACCCCGACACTCCGCCCGTCACGTAGGGGTACGTGCCCTCGAGGATCAGGCAGACGTCGGCGGGCGGCGGGGCGCTCACGCCGCGGGCTCTCCCGCCCACCAGCGCAGCGTGTCGTCGGCGCGCCCGGCGGCGACCGCGTCGCGCGAGAGGGCGCGCAGGTCCGCCCACCGGCCCTGGGCGAAGAGGATCTCCGAGAGCAGCAGGTCCGCCGCGGTCGACGGCGAGGCCGCGCGCGCCTCCGCGGCCAGCGCCTCCGCCTCCGCGATCTCGCCCTGGGCCAGCCGCACCCGGG
>DATFGS010000763.1:0-13508 GCA_035249225.1 Candidatus Methylomirabilota bacterium
GGGCGAGGGCGCGGGGGTGGCGGAGCCGGGGGCTCGGGCGGCGCGGCGGAGCCGGTACCCGCCCCGGCCTGAGCGCTTGATCTCGGGCGGCCCCGGCGGTAGCGTCGGGGGCGCCCGCAGTCGGGCCTACCCGCACCCGTGTCACGGGCGAGCCGTTCCTTGACGGGCGCCCCTCAACAAGGAGGCTGATCATGGCGGACTTCAAGAGCCTCGACTCGACATTCAGCCAGGCCGTCGCCGCGAAGAAGATCCCCGGCATCGTGGCCATGGCCGCCACCGACAAGGGCGTGCTCTACCAGGGCGCCTTCGGCCACCGCGAGATCGGCAAGCCGGCCCCGATGACGCTCGACACCGTGGTGTGGATCGCGTCGATGACCAAGGCGATCACCGGGGCCGCCGCCATGCAGCTCGTGGAGCGCGGCAAGCTCTCGCTGGAGCGGCCGGCGGCCGAGGTCGTGTCCGAGCTGGGCGCGGTCCGGGTGCTCGAGGGCTTCGACGCGGCGGGCAAGCCGCGCCTGCGCGCGCCGAAGCGGCCGATGACGCTCCGCCATCTCCTCACCCACACCGCCGGCTTCTCCTACGAGATCTGGAGCCCGGCCATCGCCCAGTTCCAGCAGGTGACCGGCACGCCCGGCATCACCACCTGCACGAACGCGGCGCTCGGCACCCCGCTGCTGTTCGATCCCGGGGACAAGTGGGACTACGGCATCAACATCGACTGGGCCGGCAAGATGGTGGAGGCGGTGAGCGGCCAGCGGCTCGACCGCTACCTGCAGGACCACATCCTCGGCCCGCTCGGCATGAAGGACACCTCCTTCAAGCTCTCCGCCTCGCAGAGCCAGCGGCTCTCCGCGATGCACGGCCGGGCGGAGGACGGCAGCCTGGCCCCGATCGAGTTCGGCCTCCCGCAGGAGCCGGAGTTCCACATGGGCGGCGGCGGCCTCTACGGCACCGTGCCCGACTACCTGCAGTTCTGCCTCATGATCATGAACGGGGGCACGCACAACGGCGCCCAGATCCTCCAGAAGAGCACCGTGGACCTCATGGGCCAGAACCATATCGGGGCGCTCGAGATCGGCCCGCTCAAGACCGCGATGCCGGCGCTCTCGAAGGACGTGGAGCTCTTCCCGGGCATGAGCAAGAAGTGGGGGCTGAGCTTCCTGATCAACACCCAGCCGGTGCCCGGCGGCCGCTCGGCCAATTCGCTGGCCTGGGCCGGGCTGGCCAACACCTACTTCTGGATCGACCGCACCAAGCGGGTCTGCGGGGTCTTCGCCTCCCAGTTCTTGCCGTTCTACGACGACGCGGCGATCGATCTGCTCGGGAAGCTCGAGACGAGCGTGTACCAGAACGTCTAGGCCGCCGGGCCCAGGCATGCCAGGCCCCGGCCTCTCGGGACAGGCCCAGACCGTGCTCGGCCCCATCGCCGGCGAGGCGATGGGGATCACGCTGCCCCACGAGCATCTCCTCATCGACTTCGAGGTGATGTTCCGGGAGCCCGCCAACGGCGCCGAGCGCGGCCTGGCCCGGCAGCCGGTGAGCCTCGGCAACCTGGGCTGGGTCCGGCACAACTTCAGCTCCAACCTCGACAACCTCCAGCTCCTCGACGAGGCGGTCGCCCGCGACGAGGCGCTGCTGTTCAAGCACGCGGGCGGCCAGACCTTCGTGGATCCGACCAACCGCGGGCTCGCGCGCGATCCGCTCGCGCTCGCCCGCGTGGCCCGCGCCACCGGCCTCAACATCATCATGGGCTCGGGCTACTACGTGGCCGCCGCGCACCCGCCGGACATGGACCGCCGCACCGCCGACGACATCGCGCGCGAGCTGGTCACCGATCTGACCGAGGGCGTGGACGGCACCGGGGTGCGCGCGGGCTTCATCGGCGAGATCGGCACCACCTGGCCCTGGACCGACAACGAGAAGAAGGTCGTGCGGGCCGCGGTGGCCGCGCAGCGCGAGACGGGCGCGGCCCTGATGATCCACCCCGGCCGGCACGAGCGGCTGCCGCTGGCGATCGTGGACTTCATCCGGAAGGAGGGCGCGGATCTCGGCCGCGTCATCATGTGCCACATCGAGCGCACCATCGCCGATCCGGCGGTCCTGCTCGAGCTGGCCGCGACCGGCGTGCGGCTCGAGTACGACCTCTTCGGCCTCGAGACCTCGTACTACCCGTACAACCCGGCCTTCGACATGCCCAACGACGGGGAGCGCATGCGCCAGATCCTGTTCCTGATCGAGCGCGGCCACCTGGCCCAGATCCTGATGTCGCACGACATCGCCTACAAGCACTGCCTCACCCGGTGGGGCGGCTTCGGCTACCACCACCTGCTCGTCAACGTGATCCCGCGCCTGCGCGCGAAGGGCGCCGACGACAAGATCGTCCACACGCTCCTGATCGACAACCCCCGACGGGCCTTCGCCTATGCCTGAGGGACGGAAGGGAGGGCCGCCGATGTCCCCTCGCTCGATCGGTCCGGTCGCACTCGCCGCCATCCTGCTCGTGGCCGCGCTCGGCCCCGCGTCCGCCCAGGCGCCCGCGGGCCCGGCCGGCGAGATCGCGGTCTCCTTCCACGTCACGCTCGCGCCGAGCTGGTTCGACCCCTCCACCGCCCCGCCGCAGATCACGCCCTTCGGCGTGCTGTACGCGATCCACGACGCGCTGGTGCGCCCGCTCCCCGGCCAGAAGATGGGGCCGAGCCTGGCCGAGTCGTGGACCGAGAGCGCCGACGGCCTCGTCTACGAGTTCAAGCTGCGGCGCGGGCTCAAGTTCCACAACGGTGACGCGCTGACCACCGACGACGTGAAATGGACCTTCGAGCGCTACCAGGGCGCGGGCGCCAAGGAGCTCCGGGCGCGCGTGCGGCAGGTGGAGGTGGTCGACCCCATCGTGATCCGGTTCCACCTGAAGGAGCCCTGGCCGGACTTCATGACGTTCTACGGAACGACCGCCACCGCCGCCGGCATCGTGCTGCCCCGCAAGTACACCGAGCAGGCCGGACCCGACGGCTTCCGGCAGAAGCCGATCGGGGCCGGGCCCTACCGGTTCGTGAGCCAGCGTCCGGGAGTGGACGTGACCCTCGAGGCCTTCCCCACCTACTGGCGGAAGGTGCCGA
The DNA here is from genome assembly GCA_035249225.1 of Candidatus Methylomirabilota bacterium. Lineage (GTDB taxonomy): Bacteria > Methylomirabilota > Methylomirabilia > Rokubacteriales > CSP1-6 > CAMLFJ01. The sequence goes on from DATFGS010000763.1 coordinate 3,114, forward strand.
ACATCAAGAAGCTCACGATGAAGAGCGTGCCCGACAGCACCACCCGCCTGGCCATGCTCAAGAGCGGCGAGACCGACTTCGCCCTGTTCCTGGACGGACCCGAGGCCGAGGCGGTGACGAAGGACTCGAAGCTCCAGCTGGTGGATACCCGCCACGCCTCGATCTTCTGGATCGAGTTTCCCGACCAGTGGGATCCCAAGTCGCCGTGGAGCGACAAGCGCCTCCGGCAGGCGGTCAACTTCGCGCTCGACCGCAAGGCGACCAGCGAGGCGGCCTGTCTCGGCTACTGCCCGCCCGCCGGGGTCATCGTTCCCCGCGTGATGGACTTCGCGCTCCAGGTGCCGCCGCACCCCTACGATCCTCAGCGCGCCCGGCGGCTCCTCGCGGAGGCCGGCTTCCCCAACGGCCTCGACGCGGGCGAGTTCGTGGCCATCCCGGGCTTCGCCACGGTGGGCGAGGCCGCGCAGAACCACCTCACCGCGGTGGGCATCCGGACGCGCATGCGCCCGATGGAGCGGGCCGCCTTCTACGCGGCCTGGCAGGAGAAGAAGCTCCGGGGGCTCTTCCTCGTCGCGGTCGGCAACTCGGGCAACGCGGCGAGCCGGGTGGAGGCCTTCATGTACTCCAAGGGCGCCTCGGCCTACGGCGGCTATCCCGACCTCGACGAGCTGTTCCTGCAGCAGGGCCGCGAGCGCGACCGGGCCAAGCGCGAGGCTCTGCTCCATCGCATCCAGCAGATGACGATCGACCGCGTCATGTTCGCGCCGCTGATGGACCTGCGCGGGCTCATCGGCGTCGGCCCTCGCGTAGCCGAGCACACCGTCAACTCGGTCCCGGTGTACCCGTTCCCGGCCTACGAAGACATGCGCCTGAAGAACCCCTAGCGAGGAGACCAGCCCCCATGAAGAAGCCCATCGCGCTCATCGCCCTGCTCGTCCTGCTGCTCCCCGGCGCGGCGTGGTCCCAGGGCCTGCCCACCGCCACTCCCGAGGAGGTGGGGCTCTCCTCGCAGAAGCTCGCCCGCGTGACCGAGGTGGTCAAGGCCGAGATCGCCAAGGGCCGCTACCCCGGCGCGGTCGCCCTCGTCGCGCGGCGGGGCAAGGTCGCCTACTTCGAGGCGCTCGGCCAGCGCGATCCGCAGACCGGCGCTCCCATGACCAAGGACGCGATCTTCCGCCTCTACTCGATGACGAAGCCGTTCACCTCGGTCGCGATCATGATGCTGGTCGAGGACGGGCGGATCCTCCTGAGCGATCCGGTCTCCCGCCACCTCCCGAAGCTCAAGGACCTCCCGGTGAGCGTCCCCCGCCTCGATCCCCAGACCGGCAAGGTGACATACGTGCTGGTCCCGGCCGAGCGCGAGATGACGATCCAGGATCTCCTCCGCCACACCTCCGGGCTCGTCTACGGTCAGAACACGAGCCACCTCGGGGTGAAGGAGGCCTACGCCAAGGAAGGCGTCGACTGGAACGGAGTCACCGCGGCCGAGCAGATCGACCGCCTCGCCCGCGTCCCGCTCGCGCGTCAGCCCGGCAGCGGCTGGGAGTACAGCATCTCCACCGACGTGCTCGGGCGCGTGGTCGAGGCGGTCAGCGGCGTGCGGCTCGGCCAGTTCTTCCAGGAGCGCATCTTCACCCCGCTCCGGATGACCGACACCGCCTTCCTGGTGCCCAACGGCAAGGCGGCGCGCCTCGCCCAGCCCTTCGCCAAGGATCCGGTCAGCGGCGCCGCGGTGACGCTGCTGGACGTCACCCAGCCGCAGAAGAACGACGCGGGCGGGGCGGGCAGCGCGGGGACCACGATGGACTACGCGCGCTTCTCCCAGATGCTGCTCAACGGCGGCCAGCTCGATCGCGTGCGCCTCCTCGGCCGCGCCACCGTGGCCCAGATGTCGTCCGATCACGTGGGGGACATCCCGATCGCGTCCCCGACCCTGGCCCGCGGCTACGGCTTCGGCCTGGGCTTCGCGGTGCGCAAGGAGACGGGCCTCAACTGGGTCACCGGCTCGGCGGGCGAGTACCGCTGGGGCGGGGCGGGCGGCACCGCCTTCTGGGTGGACCCGAAGGAGAACATGGTCGTGGTATGGATGAGCCAGGGACAGCCCGGCCCGCGGCGCGGAGAGGACCGCGACCTGTTCCGGCAGCTCGTCCAGGCCGCGATCGTCGACTAAGCGAGGCGTGTCCGAAGGCCACCGGGCCGTCTCGGTTCTCTACCAGGCACTGCTCACCGGCCTCGTCCTCACCCTGGTCACGCGCCGGAGCGAGGACGAGGCGGCCGAGTTCGTCTTCCGGCTCTTCCGCCGCCAGCACCTCGAGAAGTTCCTGCCCGGGCTCGCCAAGCTCGGGCTCGATCGGCTGCCGCCCGCGGTGGCCTGCGCGCAGTACCACTACCTCTCCAACCAGATGGGCGGCGTGAAGACCGAGTACGCCTACGAGTCCGACCGGAAGGCCTGGGTGCGCTACCCACCGCCGCGGTGGATCTGGTACGGGTCGGCGATCTGCGGCATCCCGAGCCGCGTGAACGCGGCCATCCTCCACGGCTGGCACGGCCACAACGGCGTGACCCTCGGCAACCCGCGCCTGGGCTTCGTCTGCACCGGCCAGACCGTGGACGGCCACCCCGGCCTCGAGGGCTACTATGTCGAGCACGACCGCGATCTGGCGGAGGACGAGCGCGTGCGATTCGCCCCGGGCGAGGTCATGCCGGACGCGGATCCGGCCCGCGCCCCGCGCCTTGATCCGCATGCGTGGCCGGCCGAGCGGCTCGAGCTCGTGGTCTCGCGCTACGCGATGGAATACGTGCGCACCGCGCTACCGGTCCTGCTCGGCCTGCTGGGGCCCGCCGACACGCGGCGGGTCCTCGGCCACGCCGCGCGGCTGATCGGCATGCAGTACCACGACGAGACCGCGCGGCTGCTCGGCATCGCCGGCGCGGGGCCGGCCGCGTTCGCCCGCTACCTCGCGGCGCTGGCCGCCGCCCAGGGCGAGGAGGTCGCGGTCTCGGGCGAGCCGGGCCGGGCCCGGGTGCGCCAGAAGGGCTGGCGGCTCGCGCGCGGGCTCGAGCCGCTCGACCCGGCCGCCTTCGACGGCTGGGCCGAGCTGTGGCACGGGGCGCTGGCCGCCCACGACCGCTGGCTGCGCCTCTCGGTGACGCGCGAGGCCGACACCATCGACTTCGTCATCACATCGCGGTAGACCGACCTGGTCACCCTGCTCTGCTCGGTCCGCGGCTGCCACCGTCCGCTCGCGCGGGAGGGGCGGCGCCTCACGTGCCCGCGCGGGCACTCCTTCGACGTGGCCCGGCGCGGCTACGTCAACTTGCTGCAGCCCCAGGATCGCCGATCGCCCCGACCGGGCGACTCCGCCGCCGCCGTCGCGGCGCGCCGGCGATTCCTGGCCGCCGGCTTCGAGGCGGAGCTCACCCGCGCCCTCGGCGACCTGCTCGCCCTCTCTCCGGCGGACGCGCTGCTCGAGGTCGGCTGCGGCGAGGGCCACTACCTCGGCGCCTTCACCGCGCGCTTCGGGTGCGAGGGGCACGGGGTGGATCTCTCGGTGCCCGCGATCGAGGCCGCGGCCGCCCGGCACGCGGGCCTGCACCTCGTGGTGGCGAACGCCGACCGCACGCTGCCCTACGCCGACGCGTCCTTCGCGGCGGTGGCCTCCATCACCGCGCGTCGGAACCCGGCCGAGTTCCGGCGCGTCCTCCGCGCGGACGGCCGGCTGCTCCTGGTGATTCCGGGCCCCGACGATCTCGTCGAGCTGCGCGAGGCGGTCCTCGGCCGCGGGCTGCTACGGGATCGGGTGGATCAGGCGGTGGCCGCGTTCGCGCCGCGCTTCGCGCTCGAGCGGCACGAGCGGCTCCGTCAGGTGGCGCACCTCGACGCCGCGGCGATCCGCGACGTGATGACCGGCTCGTACCGGGCCGGACGAGCGAGCCGGCGCGACCTTCTGGCCGCGCTCGGCCCGCTCGCCGTCACCCTGAGCCGGGACGCCCTGCTGTTCCGGCCGGTCAGGCCTTGAGCTGATCGCGGATCGGCAGGCGCCGGATGCGCTTGCCGGTGGCCGCGAAGATCGCGTTGCAGAGCGCCGGCGCGATGGGTGGCACCCCGGGCTCTCCGACCCCGCCCATCGGCTGGCTGTAGTCGCCGGGGATGATGTGCACGCGCGTCTCCCGCGGCGCCCCCGACATGCGGGTGACCTCGTAGGTGTGGAAGTTGTCCTGCTGGGCCCGGCCGTCCTTGAAGGTCATCTCGCCGAGCGTGGCGATCCCCAGGCCCATCACCGCGGCGCCCTGCATCTGCGCGCGCACCCGATCCGGGTTGACCGTCGCGCCGCAGTCGATCGCGACGTCGATGCGGGGAACCGTGATGGCGCCCGCGCCGTCCACCGCCACCTCGACGACCGTGGCCACGTAGCTCGTGAAGCTGTAGTGCGCGGCGATGCCGAGACCGCGGCCCTTGGGCAGCGACCGGCCCCAGCCCGCCTCGCGCGCGACGGTCTCGACCACGCGCCGCAGACGGCCGGTGTCCACCGGGTACTTGTCCGGCGACTCGCCGTGGTTCCAGGTGTCGGACAGGGCCTCCGGCGTGATCCGGCGCGCCGGACCGATCACCTCCAGGAGATAGTCCTTGGGGTCGCGGCCGGCCGCCGCGGCCAGCTCGGCCACGAAGGACTGCACCGCGAAGGCGTGCGGGATATTGGAGACCGCGCGGAACCACCCGATCCGGGTGTGCGCGGCCGCCTCCGGGTTCTCGATGCGGATGCTCGCGATGTCGAACGGCACGTTGATGACGCCCATGCCCAGCTCGAGCGCGTGCTCGTTCTTGGCGCCGTCCACGAACGTCGAGAAGAGCGTCGGCGCCACGCTCCGGTGCAGCCAGGCGACCGGCTTGCCCTGTCCGTCCACCCCCGCTTCCAGGTGCTCGACCGAGACCGTGTGGAAGTAGGTGTGCATCAGGTCGTCCTCACGCGTCCACGTGAGCTTGACCGGCTTGCCCTCCATCGCCTTGGACACCACCGCCGCCTCGATGGCGAAATCGGGCTTGGACTTCCGTCCGAACCCGCCGCCGAGCAGCGTGACGTGCACGTCCACGTCGGCCGGCTGGAGACCCAGCCGCTTCGCCACCAGATCCTTGGTGGCCTGGGGCGACTGGAAGCACCCCCACACCTCCGCCTTGCTCCCGCTGATGCGCACCGTCGCGGCCGGCGGCTCCATCGGCGCGTGGGCGAGGTGCGGAATGTAGTACTCGGCCTCGATCTTCTTCGCCGCGGACGCCATCCCCGCGTCCAGGTTGCCGTTGTCGCGCACGACCTTGCCGGGCTTGCGCGCGGACTCCTCCATCGCGGCCTTGAACGCCGCCGAGTCGTAGCTGCCGTTGGGCCCGTCATTCCAGACGACCTTGAGCACGCGGCGGCCCTGGATGGCCGACCACGTATTGGTCGCGACCACCGCCACGCCGCCCACCGGGTTGAATTGGGCCGGCGCCGGGCTCTGCTCGATCTCCACCACCTTCAGCACGCCGGGCACCTTGAGCGTCTCCGCCGAGTCCACGCTCGCCACCTTGCCCCCGTAGACGGGCGGCCGGGCCACCACCGCGTACAGCATGCCGGGCAGCCGCGTGTCGATGCCGTACTGCGCCTTGCCGGTCACCATCGCCGGGCCATCGACCAGCTTGAGCTGGCCCTTGCCGATGTAGCGGAACTTCGACGGATCCTTGAGCCGCACGGTGTCCCGCGAGGGCACCGGCTGCTGGGCCGCGTCCTTCGCGAGCGCGCCGTAGCCGAGCCGCCGCCCGCTCTTGGCGTGCACGACCTCGTGGTTCCGCGCCTCCACCTCGCTGGCCGGCACGCCCCAGCGCTTGGCCGCCGCGGCCTCGAGCATGGTACGAGCCGCCGCCCCGCAACGCCGCATCGGCGTGAAGAAATGCCGCGTGCTGCGCGAGCCGTCGGTGTCCTGGTTCCCGAAGCGCTTCTCATCGCCTGCGGCCTGCACCACGCGGACCCGCTTCCAGTCCGCCTCGAGCTCGTCGGCCACGATCATCGGCATTCCGGTGCGGACGCCCTGGCCCATCTCGGAGCGGTGGCAGGTGATGCTCACGAGCCCATCGGGGGCGATGGCCACGAACACCAGCGGATCGTCCACCCAGCCATTGGGCATCCCGTCGGCGCCGTACTTCGGCGGGTCGGCCGCCCGCGCCTCGGAGACGAAGCCGGCGGCGAGGACGAAGCCGCCCATCGCGGTCATGCCCTGGAGAAAGCCCCGACGGCTCAAGTTGAGGATCTCGAGGGGGCGGTCGGTCGCGCCTTCCGTCCGCCGGGCGCTCATCGCGCGGCTCCCGACTGGCTGGCCGCCACCTGCTTGATCGCGTTCCGGACCCGGACGTACGTCCCGCAGCGGCAGATATTGCCGCTCATGGCCTCGTCGATCTGGGCATCGGTGGGCTTGGGGGTGCGCTTGAGGAGCGCGGTGGCGGACATGATCTGCCCGGCCTGGCAGTAGCCGCACTGCGGCACGCCCATATCCACCCAGGCGGCCTGCAGCGCCCGGCCGACCCGATCGGTGTCGACGGCCTCGATGGTGGTGACCTTGCTGCCGCTCACCGCCGAGAGCGGCGTCTGGCAGGCGCGCACCGGTTGTCCGTCCACGTGCACGGTACAGGCGCCGCACAGCGCCATGCCGCAGCCGTACTTGGTGCCGGTGAGGCCCAGCTCGTCGCGCAGGGCCCATAGCAGCGGGGTGTCGTCGGGGAGATTGACGTTGTACCGGCGGCCATTGACGGTGACTGAGGTCATCGCGATTCTCCTCTCGTCGGTGAGACAAGCCCTGTCGCGTGCATCCCCCGGTTGCGGGTACCCGGCATTACCCGGCGAGATAGCACGCGCCCCGGGACCTGTCAACGTTCATGCCGTGGCCGTTATGTCGTGGCCGGCGTCTCCGCCATCGCCTGCCGGGCGATCTCGGTGTCCACCAGGTCCTCGTAGCGCGCGCGCCGGCTGATGAGGCCCCCGGTCAACAAGATCTCCTCGAGATAGTCGTACCCTTCGCGCCGGAGCAGCGGATCGCGGGCCCAGGTCCCCTGCCGGTGATACCGGGCCACCGCGCGCTCCAGGATCGCCCCGTCGGTCTCGGGGAACGCGGGCGCGATCACCGGCGCGATCTCCGGAGGCGTGGCCCGGGCCAGCCAGCGCTGGGTGCGGCACACCGCGCGGGTGAAGGCCCGTAGCACCTGGGGCTCGCGCGCGAGGAAGGCCGGCGTGGTCATGTAGGACGTGAAGGGCACCGGGCCGGTCGCCTCGCCCATCGAGGCGACCAGGTGGGCCGCGCCCTCGGCGAGGAGCTGCTCCACGACCGGCTGGGGCTGCTCGAGGAAATCGCCGTGACCGGCCCGGAACGCGGCCACCGCCTCGGGCGCCGGCCGCGTCCGCTCGATCCTCACCCGGTCGGCGGCCACGCCGTGCTTGCGCAGCACGGTCAGCATGCACTGCCACGGGGTGGGCGCCTCCGCGAACGAGAGCACCGTCCGGCCGATCAGGTCCGACCACTGGAACGCGGGCCGGGGCGTCCGGCTCAGGAGGAAGAAGCCGCTCCGGCTGCAGACCTCGGCGAAATGCACGACGATCGGCCCGGAGCGGTCCGCCAGCTCGAAGCTCCGCATGAGGCCGCCCAGGCTCACCTCGATGTCGCCCTCGAGCAGCGCGGGTATCGTGCCCTTGCCGAAGCTCGCCGCGGACACGGACGTGACGTCGAAGCCCTCGTCGCGGAAGTGACCGAGCGCGACCCCCGCGGGCAGCGGCGCGTAGAACGGCGTCTGAAACGGCATGAGCACGGTGAGGCGGCGCACGCCGTCCCCTAGCCCGCGAGCGACTCGATCGCCCGCGCCTCGTCGGCGGAGAGCGCGAGCGCGCGGGCGGCCAGGTCCTGCGTCATGTGCTCCGGGCTGGACGTGCCGGTGAGCGGGAGCATCCCGACCGCGATCGCGAAGCGGAACACCACCTGCGCGGGGGTGGCCCGGCTCCGCGCGGCGATTCCGGTCACCAGCGGGTGACGCAGCATCTCGGGGTTGGCGGTGAGCAGCGAGAAGCCCTGGTAGACGATCCGCCGGGCCGCGCAGAACGCCCGCACGTCCCGATCCCAGCCCCGGACCGCGAAGCAGCGATTCTGCACGAACGCGGGCATCTCGGCGCCGGTGGCCGCCATCTGCTGCAGGTGCCGGAGCGAGACATTGCTCACCCCGAGCAGCCGCGCGCGGCCCGCGTCACGCTCCCGCCCCATCGCCCCCCAGACCTCGGCGTCGTACTCGGTCCAGCCGTGGCCGGACGCCGGCCCGTGCAGGACGTAGCTGTCCACGTGGTCGGTGCCCAGGTGCTCGAGCGAGCTGGCCATGGACTGGACCACCTGGGTGGCGAGATCGGCGTCGGGATCGTAGGGTAGGCGGTGATCCTGCCCGGGCTGATACGTGTACTTGGTCTGGAGAAACAGGTCGTCACGCGTGACGAGGCCCGCGCGATAGGCCGCGGCCAGCCCTTCGCCCACCCCGGCCTCGAAGTAGTGGCGGCGCTGATTGGCGGTGTCGACGCCCCGGAAGCCCGCCCGGACGGCCCGCTCCACGAGAGCGGGCGTGCGATCTTCCTTCCACGCGGTGCCGTAGAGGAACTCGGGCGCGGTCACCGCGCCATTCTGCCACGAGTGCCCGCCGCGCGGGCACTCGTTTGCCCTCCGCGCACCGACGCTAGCCCGCGATGGAGACGGTGTCCCAGCGCACCACGTCGTAGATGCCGAAGAACGTGCTCGGGTTCTGCCCTGGAGCGTGCGCAGATCGAGGTTCACGATCCGAGGCGATAGACGCGGGCGGCGGTGTCGTGGAGGACCGCGCCGCGCTCGTCCGCCGCGAGCCCGCCCAGGCATTCGACGGTCACGCGCACGACCTCCTCGTAGGTCGTCCACAGCTTCTCGACCGGAAAGTTGCTCCCGAACATGCACCGCCGCGGGCCGAAGAGCTCGACGGTCTCCCGGATCACGGGCCGCCAGAGCTCCACCGAGCAGGCGCGCGGAAACGTCCCGAGACCCGAGAGCTTGACGGAGACATTCGGCGCCGCGGCCAGCGCGCGCATCCCCGCGCGCCAGCAGGCCCAGCCGTCGGGGCTCGTGTCCGCCAGCATCCCCGCGTGCATGAGCACAAAGGCCACCCGGGGAAAATCCCGGACCAGCCGGGCCGCCGCCGCCATCTGGCCCGCGAACACCTGCAGCTCGAAGAGCAGGCCGCGCCGCGCCACCTCTCCCAGGCCGCGTCGCCAGGCCGGATCGTCCATGAGATCGGGACGGGCCGCGAAGCGGTAGAGCGGCCTTTCGTGCCAGTGGAGCTGCTGGCGGATGCCGCGCAGCCGCGGGTGCTTCATCATCCCGTCGAGGGTGGCGCCGACCGTCGGGGCGGCCAGATCCGCGTAACCCACGATCGCGTGCGGGAAGCCGTGACGGTCGGCCACCGACTGCACCCAGGCGACCTCCTCCTCCTCTCGCCCGGCCGGCCAGTTGGTCTGCACGTACACCGATCGGACCACGCCCCCCGCGCGCGCCTCGGCCAGGTACTCCTCGATCGGGTAGTCGCGGCGGATCGCCGCGTACTCCCCGAAGATTCGGGGCTGCGGCGGCCCCTGCAGCCACGCCAGGTCGGCCTGGCGCCAGATGTGGTGGTGCGCGTCCACGATGGGCGGGGGCATGGGCGCCCATCATACGGAGATGCCCTGGTGGTTGCCAACCGGCCCCGTCCCGGCGCAAAATCCCTGCTCATGGAGGAGCCCCATGGCTGACCGCGGCATCGACGCCGTTCGCGCGCACCTCGCGAAGCTGCCCCCGTCCGACTCGCTGACCACCGCCGAGCGCCGCGCCCAGTACGAGCGCGCGGAGAAGGTGTTCCCCACTCCGCCCGACGTCAAGGTGGAGCGCGTGAGCGCCCCCATCGCGCCCGCGGAGTGGCTGCGGCCGCCCTCCGCCGAGCCCGGCCGGGTGGTGCTCTACCTCCACGGCGGCGGCTACGTGATCGGCTCCCCGCGCTCGCATCGCCATCTGGCCGCGGCCATCGCGGGCGCCGGCGGGGCCAGCGCGCTCCTGCTCGACTACCGCCTGGCCCCCGAGCATCCGTATCCCGCGGCGGTGGAGGACGCGACCGCCGCGTACCGCTGGCTCCTCGACCAGGCCGTCGCGCCCGAGCGCATCGTGATCGCGGGCGACTCCGCGGGCGGCGGGCTCACGGTGGCGACCCTGCTGGCCCTGCGTGATGCGCGCGTCCCGCTCCCCGCGGGCGGCGTCTGCATCTCGCCCTGGGTGGATCTCACCTGCGGCGGCGCCAGCTACGCGACGAAGGCCGACGCCGATCCGATCGTGACCCGCGCCGGCGTC
>DATFGS010000764.1:0-4947 GCA_035249225.1 Candidatus Methylomirabilota bacterium
CCCCCCACGAGTCGCTGATGGTGCTGGAAGCGCCCACCGGCCAGAACGGGCTGCAGCAGGCGCGCATGTTCCACGACGCGATCGGGCTCACCGGCCTCGTGCTGACCAAGCTCGACGGTACCGCCAAGGGCGGCATCGCGATCCGCATCCACCAGGAGCTCGGGGTGCCGATCAAGCTGGTCGGGGTCGGCGAGCAGATCGAGGACCTGCAGGCCTTCGACCCGAAGACCTTCGTGGACGCGCTGCTGGGAGAGCAGCCGGAGCCGAAGCAAGCGCGGTAAAATGCCTGCCCGGGTGGCCGCCGGCGCCCGGACGACGACATGACCGATCTCGAGTGGATGACGCGGGCGCTGACCCTCGCGGCGCGGGGGCGGGGCCTCACGTCGCCCAACCCCATGGTGGGCGCCATCGTGGTGCGGGACGGGGCCGTCCTCTCCGAGCGTTTCCACGAGCGGGCGGGGGCGGCGCACGCGGAGGCCGCCGCCCTGGCGGACGCGGGCGAGCGGGCGCGCGGCGCCACCCTCTACGTGACGCTCGAGCCGTGCAACCACGTGGGGCGCACGCCGCCCTGCGTGGACGCGATCATCCGGGCCGGGATCCGCCGGGTCGTGTCGGCCACGCCCGATCCCAACCCGCGGGTGAAGGGCGGGGGCGCCGCGGCCCTCGTGGCCGCGGGAATCGAGGTCGCGACACCGTGCCTCGAGCGCGCCGCCCGGGAGCTCAACCGGACCTTCTTCACCGCGGTCGAGCGGCAGCGGCCGCACGTCACCGTCAAGTGGGCCATGACCCTCGACGGCAAGATCGCGGCCTTCGACCGCCGCTCGCAGTGGATCACCGGGGAGCCGGCGCGGCAGGAAGGGCATCGCCTCCGCAGCCAGAGCGACGCCATCGTCACCGGCATCGGTACCGTGCTCGCCGACGACCCGGCGCTGACGGTGCGCCTGCCCGAACCCTGGCCGCGCGAGCCCTATCGCGTGGTGATGGACAGCCGCGCCCGCCTGCCGCTCGACGCGAAGCTGCTGCGGACCGGGAGTCGGGCCCGCGTCCTGGTGGCGGTCGGGGAAGCGGCGCCGCCGCAGCGGCTGGCCGCGCTGGAGTCCGCCGGCGTGACCGTGCTGGCGTGCAAGTCGCGGGACGGAAGGGTCGACGTGGCCGATCTCGCCGCGCGCCTCTTCGCGCTCGACGTGACCGCGGTGCTGCTGGAAGCGGGCAGCGAGCTGACCGGCGCCTTCGTGCTGGCGCGCCTGGTGGATCGCGTCGCCGCGTTCGTGGCTCCCACGCTGGTGGGCGGCGGGGAGGCGCCGACCCCGGTCGGCGGCCCCGGCCTCACGCTGCCCGCCGCGCTGCCTCTCATCAACATGACCACGCGACCCATCGGCGGCGACTGGCTGCTCGAAGCCGACGTGGCGCACTGACCCGCCCCCATGTTCACCGGACTCGTCGAGGAGATGGGCCGCGTGCTCGAGCGGGACGGCGCGCGGCTCGTGGTGGGCGCCGACCGGGTGCTGGCGGAGAGCGATCTGGGCGCCAGCGTGGCGATCAACGGGGCCTGCCTCACCGTGGTGGAGCGCGGACCCGGACGACTGCGGTTCGACATGGGGCCGGAGACGCTCGCGCGCACCGCGCTCGCCGATCTCGCGGCCGGGGACGCGGTCAACCTCGAGCGGCCCATGCGCCTGGGCGGCCTGGTGGGCGGCCACCTGGTCCAGGGACACGTGGACGGCGTGGGGGTCGTGGTGGAGCTCACCCGCCAGGCAGAGACCGCCCGGCTCACGATAGAATGGCGGGACCAGGCGCTGGCCCCGCTCCTGATCCCGCAGGGATCGGTGGCGGTGGACGGCGTCAGCCTCACGGTGGCGCGGCTCGGCGCGGGGGATTTCGAGATCATGATCATCCCGCACACGCTGGCGGTAACCACGCTGGGGGGCCTGAGGAAGGGGCAGCGCGTGAACCTCGAGATGGATATGATCGGCAAGTACGTGCAGAGGATCCTGGGCCTTAGGGGGTCTGCGTGAGCCAGCCAGAGTTCGTCTCGATCGAAGAGGGCATCGAAGAGATCCGCGCCGGCCGCATGCTGATCGTGGTGGACGACGAGGACCGGGAGAACGAGGGCGATCTGCTCATGGCCGCCGAGAAGGCGACCCCCGAGGCGGTCAACTTCATGGCCAAGTACGGCCGCGGGCTCATCTGCATGCCCATGCTGGGCGAGCGGCTCGACGAGCTGCAGATCTCGATGATGGTCTCCGACAATACCGCGCCCCTCGGCACCGCGTTCACGGTGAGCGTGGACGCCCGCCGCGGCGTGACCACCGGCACCTCCGCCTACGACCGCGCGGTGACCATCCGCACCCTGGTGGACCCCTCGACACGGGCCGAGGACCTCACGCGGCCCGGCCACATCTTCCCGCTCCGCGCGATGCCGGGCGGGGTGCTGCGCCGCGCCGGCCACACCGAGGCCGCGGTGGACCTGGCCCGCCTGGCCGGCTTCGCGCCGGCGGGGGTGATCTGCGAGGTGCTGGACGAGGAGGGGGGCATGGCGCGGCTGCCCGAGCTGATCGCGCTCGGCCGCGAGTACCGCCTCAAGTCGATCACGATCAAGGCCCTGATCGAGTACCGGATCCACAAGGAGAAGCTGGTCAAGCGGGCCGCGATCACGCGCATGCCCACCGAGCACGGCGACTACCAGGTCATCGCCTACGAGACCACGGTGGACGACCGCCTGCCGCTGGCCCTGGTGCTGGGCGACGTCAAGACCGACGAGCCGGTGCTGGTGCGCGTGCACTCCGAGTGCCTCACCGGCGACGTCTTCGGCTCGCACCGCTGCGACTGCGGCTCCCAGCTCCACAAGGCGCTGACCATCATCCAGCACGAGGGGCGCGGCGTCCTCGTCTACATGCGGCAGGAAGGGCGCGGGATCGGCCTGCTCAACAAGCTCAAGGCCTACGAGCTCCAGGACCAGGGCAAGGACACCGTCGAGGCCAATCACGCGCTCGGCTTCCGCGCCGATCTCCGCCACTACGGCATCGGCGCGCAGATCCTGGTGGACCTCGGCGTGCGCAACCTCAAGATCCTCACCAATAACCCGAAGAAGATCGTGGGCATCGAGGGCTACGGCCTCAAGGTGGTGGAGCGGCTGCCCCTCGAGGTGGCCGCGACCGACGCCAATCGGGGCTACCTCCGCACCAAGCGCGAGAAGCTCGGGCACCTCTTCTCGTCGTTCCCCGACTAGCCCATGGCCGGGATCGCGCCCAGGCACCGAGTCGCCCCCGCCGCCCGCGGCCAGCGGTTCGCGGTGGTGGTGGCGCGCTTCAACGAGTCCATCTCCAAGAAGCTGCTCGACGGCGCCCTCGCCGCGCTGGCCGGTCACGGAGTCGGCGGTGACTCGGTCGAGGTGCACTGGGTGCCGGGCTCTTTCGAGCTGCCGCAGGCCGCGCGGGCGCTCGCGCGCACCCGGCGCTTCGCGGGGGTGGTGTGCCTCGGCACCGTGATCAAGGGGGCGACCCCGCACTTCGACTACGTGTGCGGGGTGGCCGCGCACGGCATCAGCCGCGTCGCGCTCGACACCGGGGTGCCGGTGACCTTCGGGGTGATCACCGCGCTGACCGAGGAGCAGGCGTGGGAGCGGGCGGGCGGCGCGGTGGGCAACCGCGGGGAGGAAGCCGCGCTGGCCGCGATCGAGATGGCGGGCTGGCTGCGCTCGGTCCGCGGCCGGAAGGGCCGGCGCTGATGGGCCGCCGTCGCAAGGCGCGGGAGCTCTCGCTCCAGCTCCTCTACCAGATGGACGTCCAGGGCGAGGGCCAGCCCGAGCCGCACTTCGACGACTTCTGGCAGCGGCACCCGGTGGATCCGGAGGCCCGCGAGTTCGCGGAGGCGCTCGTGCGCGGGACCAAGAGCCACGAGGCCGAGATCGACGAGCTGATCGAGCGCTACGCGGAGAACTGGGAGCTCGAACGCATGGCGGTGGTGGACCGCAACATCCTCCGCCAGGCCGTCTTCGAGCTGCGCTGGGCGATCGGGGTTCCGCCCAAGGTGGCGATCAACGAGGCGCTCGAGGTCGCGAAGAAGTTCAGCACGCAGGAGTCGAGCCGGTTCATCAACGGGATCCTCGACCGAATCCACAAAGAACAGGCTCCCACCGCCTGACGGCAGGCCGACATCCGCTACGCGGTCATCTCGGACGTTCACGCCAACCTCGAAGCCCTCACCGCCGTGCTCGCGGACGCCGCCGGGGAAGGCGCGCGCGAGGTGCTCTGCCTGGGCGACCTGGTCGGCTACGGAGCCGACCCGGTGGCGTGCGTGGAGACGGTGGGGGAGCGGGCCAGCGCGATGGTGGTGGGCAACCACGAGCACGGCGCCCTCGGGCTGCTGGACCTGCGCTGGTTCAACTCGTGGGCCCGCGCGGCCGCGGAGTGGACCGGCCAGCAGCTCGGCGACGGCCATCGCGATTTCCTGACCGGCCTGCCCCTGATCCGGACGGTGGAGGACGCCACCCTCGTGCACGCGAGCCCGCGGAACCCGGAGGAGTGGGACTACCTCGTCTCCGAGGACGACGGGCTGCAGGTGTTCGGCGACTTCGACACCCGGCTCTGCTTCATCGGCCACTCGCACCTGCCCGGGGTCTGGTCGGTGGGCAGCGGGGGACCCGAGCACGCCGGCCGCCTCGACCGGCCGGAGGCCCACGTGCGCCTCGACGATGGGCGCCGGTACCTCGTCAACGTGGGCAGCGTCGGCCAGCCGCGCGACCGCGACCCGCGCGCCTGCTACGCGATCTGGGACCGCGAGGCCCGGGCGGTGACGATCCGCCGCGTCCTCTACGATCACCCCGCCGCCGCCGCGAAGATCCTCGCCGCGGGGCTGCCGCGCGCCCTGGCCGATCGCCTCGCGCATGGCAGCTGAGCCGGCGCCGAGCCGCCGCGGTACCGCCGCGCGCGTGCTCGTCCTGGCCGC
>DATFGS010000765.1:0-3525 GCA_035249225.1 Candidatus Methylomirabilota bacterium
CACCGGGGCCTGCATGGTCTTGTCCACGTTGCCCGGAGTGAGCGCCGGCCGCAGCCGCTCCCGGGCCGCGCGCGACGTGAGGAACAGCACGCGCATCGGGCTGCAGTTGGCGCTGGTGGGCCCGAGCCGCGCCAGGTCGTAGACCCGGCGCAGGAGATCGTCCGGCACGGGCCGGTCGAGCCAGACCTTGTGGGTGCGCGCGGTGCGGAAGATGAGGTCGAGACCTTCGTCGCTGAGCATGGGGCGAGTATCACGGCACCGCCGCGCGGCGTCAAGCCGCTGCGCCGGAGCGTCAGGTCGCGAGGACGGCGTGCTGCGGACGTCCCGGACGCCGGCCCAGTACGAGCGCCTCTACGAGCTCTACCGGGAGCGTCGTCAGCCGGCTCGAGCGGCTCGACGCGCCCCCGCGCCTGCACGAGATCCACGCGCGGATCCCGTCTCTATCCGCACCTCGATCCCTTGACCAGCGGCGCGATCGAGCTGCGCTTCTGCGGCTTCGACCCGCGGTAGGCCCCGGCTGGCCGGATTCCCGGGGCCCCGTACCGGGCGCTCGGGCATCCGCCCAGGTCAAATGAGCGCCCCCCGGGCCGCGCGGTACGGTATGCTCTACGCCAATCGCTTCCAATCCCGCAACGTAGCGGAGATCAATCGGCCCATGTCGAACACGAGCCCTACCGCGCTGCTCCTCAACGTCGGTCACGCCATGGACCACCTCTTCCTGCTGATCTTCGCCACCGCGGTGGCGGGGATCGCCGCGCAGTGGGGGATGGTCTGGCAGGACCTGATGCCCTACACGGTGGGCGCCTTCGTGATGTTCGGGCTGGGCTCCCTGCCCGCGGGGCGCCTGGGTGATCTCTGGGGCCGGCGCATCATGATGATCATCTTCTTCCTGGGACTGGGAGGCGCGGGCCTGGTGGTGTCGGTGGCCCAGCGGCCCTGGCAGCTCGCGGTCGCGCTCACCCTCATGGGGGCGTTCGCCTCCATCTATCATCCGGTGGGCATCCCGATGATCGTGCAGAACTCGACGCGCCCGGGCTTCACCATCGGCCTCAACGGGCTCGCGGGCAACCTGGGCATCGCGTTCGCGGCGATCCTGACCGGCTTCCTGGTCCAGCAGATGGGCTGGCGCATGGCCTTCGTGGTCCCGTCCCTGCTCGCGATCACGTGCGGCGTCCTCTTCGCGCTCCTGGTGCCGCGCGAGGAGATGGCGCCCGCCAAGAAGCCGCGCCGCCAGGTGGACCTGCCGCCCTCCCTGATGGCGCGGATCTTCTTCGTGATGTCGCTCGCCGCGGTGTCGAGCAGCATGATCTTCAACTTCACCACCAACGGGAACAACCAGCTCCTGGCCGAGCGGCTCCGCGGCCTGGTGGACAACCCGGCCACCCTCGGGGTCCTCCTCGCGGTGGTCTACGCGATCGCCTCGTTCGCCCAGATCGTGGTGGGCAAGCTGATCGACCGCTACCCGCTCAAGTACGTCTACCTGCCCATCGTGGCCGCGCAGGTCCCGCTCTTCGCCCTGGCCGCCCGCTCGGAGGGGTGGGCGCTCTACGCCCTCATGCTTCTCTTCATGGTGGTCGTGTTCGGGGCCATCCCGTTCATCGACGCCATGATCGTGCAGTACGTGGACGACCGGATGCGCTCGCGGGTGGCCGGCATGCGCCTCGCGGTGTCCTTCGGGGTCAGCGCGCTCGCGGTCTACCTGCTGGGGCCGACGGTCAAGGCGGCGGGCTTCACCACGCTGCTGCTGGTGATGGCCGGCATCTCGTCCCTCACCACGCTCTTCGTCGCGCTGCTGCCCGGCCGCGTCCCGTCTTCCGCGCCCGCGGGCGCGGCCGTGCCGGCGCGCTAGCGTCGCGAGCGGAGGCGTCCATGCCCGAACCGGCCTTCACTCCGGGCGCGCACCGGCTCGCCGAGCCGCGCTGGTTCGAGGACCTGCGGCTGGGCGAGCGCTTCCTCAATCCCTCCCGCACCATGACCGAGGCGCTCTTCGCCGCGTTCCAGCTCGCCTCCGCCGACAACCACCCGATCCATTACGACCGCGAGTACTGCCGCGCGCACGGCCACCGCGATCTGCTCGCCCACGGGCTCCTCGTCACCGCGCAGGCCGCGGCCGGCGCGGGCATGTTCCCGCACGGGATCGGCGAGTCGCTGATCGCGTTCCTCGAGCAGTCGTCCCGCTTCCTCAAGCCGGTGTACGTGGGCGACACCGTGTATCCGGCGCTCACCATCACCGCGCTCGAGCCCGGGCGCACCACCGGCGTGGTCGTGATGCGCGCGACCGTGCACAACCAGGCGGGCGATCTGGTGATGGAAGGCGAGCACCGCTACCTGCTGCGGCGAAAGCGGCCCGCCTGATCCCTCGCCCGTCCCGGCCGAGCGCGCGCTGATGCCGCGTCCGGATACCCGCCGCTGGCTGATCGTGGCCGCGCTGTTCGTGGTGAGCTACGGCATCTCGACGCCGCTCGCCGCCTACGGCGTCTTCCTTCCCGTGCTCGCGGAGCACTTCGGGTGGAGCCGCGGGGCGATCTCGGCCGCGCTGTCCGTCAACCTGCTGGTGGGCGGCGTGGCCGGCTTCGGGGTCGGCGCGCTCGCGGACCGCCGCGGGCCCCGCCTGCTCCTCGTGGTGACGGTGATGCTGGCCGGCACCGCCTTCGCGCTCGTCTCGGTGGTGACCGCGCTCTGGCAGCTCTACCTGCTCATCGGGATCCTGGGCGGCATCGGGATGTCGAGCTTCTACCTGCTGAGCACCGCCACCGTGACCCACTGGTTCGACGAGCGCCGAGGCCTGGCCCTCGCCCTGGTGCTGGTGGGCTTCAACCTCGGCTACATCAGCGGCGGCCCGCTGGCCGCCTGGCTCATCACGAGCATGGGCTGGCGCGCCGCCTACTGCGTCCTGGGCGGCGGCTGCGGGCTGCTGAGCTTCTGCGCCGCGATCACGGTGCGCCTCCCGCGCCCCACCGAGCGGCGCGATCTCCTCCGGGCCGCGCCGGGCCCGGTGGGCGCCGGGGTGACACTGCGCCAGTCGCTCGCCGACCCGCGTCAGTGGGGGCTGAACCTCTCGTGGCTGCTGCTCGGCGGGCTCGCTCTCATGATCTCGGTGCACGCGGTGCCGTTCGCGCGGGACCGCGGGGTGAGCCTGGCCGACGCCTCGCTCGCGCTGACCGCCTACGGGATCGGCTCGGTGGCGGGACGGCTGACCGCAGGATTCGTCTCCGACCGGGTCGGCACGCGCCTGACCATCAACGTGGCCTACGTGTTCGAGATCGTCGCGCTGCTCGCGCTGCTGTGGTTCCCGTCGCGCGCCGCCCTGCTCGCCTCCCTGGTGCTGTTCGGGGCCGGGTTCGCCGCCTCCGACACCATGGTCGCCAAGGTGATCCCGGAAGTCTTCGGGGTCCGGGCGATCGGCGCCATCATGGGGATCCTGACGCTCGGCTGGCGCCTGGGCGCCGCGATCGGTCCCGCGGCGGCCGGCTTCCTCTACGACCTCACCGGCGCCTACACCATCCCCTTCGGCGCGGCCCCGCT
>DATFGS010000766.1:0-1157 GCA_035249225.1 Candidatus Methylomirabilota bacterium
CACCGGGGCCTGCATGGTCTTGTCCACGTTGCCCGGAGTGAGCGCCGGCCGCAGCCGCTCCCGGGCCGCGCGCGACGTGAGGAACAGCACGCGCATCGGGCTGCAGTTGGCGCTGGTGGGCCCGAGCCGCGCCAGGTCGTAAACCCGACGCAGGAGATCGTCCGGCACGGGCCGGTCGAGCCAGACCTTGTGGGTGCGCGCGGCGCGGAAGATGAGGTCGAGGCCTTCGTCGCTGAGCATGGGGCGAGTATCACGGCACCGCCGCGCGGCGTCAAGCCGCTGCCCCGGGGCGTCAGGTCGCGAGGGCCCCGGCGGCGGAAGTACCCGCCAGGTCGTCCGTCCCGGACACGGTACCCGGCTTGCACGATCCCCCTCATGGTCATCCTCTCGCTGATCCTCGCGCTCCTGTCCAGCTACGGCGGCCAGGTCGTGGTCGGAGCCGTCGACGCTACGGAGGCGGTGCAGAACCGATGGGTCAGCGAGACCCACTGGCCGAGCCGCGGGTGGACGTACCGGCTCTTCTGGATCCCGGCCAAGACGGGCTCGTTCACCCGACACGACGAGCTCGCCTACTTCGTCGCGCTCGTCCGCGTGCTGGACGAGGGGGTGAGCAACCGCATCAACATGGACGGGGTGCTGCGGACGTCCCGGACACCGGCCCAGTACGAGCGCCTCTACGAGCTCTACCGGGAGCGGCAGGGCGGCGTCGTCAGCCGGCTCGAGCGGCTCGACCCGCCCCCGCGCCTGCGCGAGATCCACGCGCGGATCCTGGTGGCGGCGGTCGAGCAGATCCGCTTCTACGAGCGATTCATGCGGGCGAAGAAGGACAATGCGGGCCTCGGCCTCCACGACATGCTGGGCGACCCGTCGCTCCAGACCGCGAATCGGGAGCTGCACACCGCGTGGGCCGAGATCGCCCGTCTCTATCCGAACCTCGATCCCTTGACCAGCGGCGCGATCGAGCTGCGCTTCTGCGGCTTCGACCCGCTGTAGGCCCCGGCTTGCCGGGGCCCCGGGGCCCCCGGACCGGTCGCTCGGGCATCCGCCCCAGGTCAAATGAGCGCCCCCCGGGCCGCGCGGTACGGTATGCTCTACGCCAATCGCTTCCAATCCCGCAACGTAGCGGAGATCAATCGGCCCATGTCGAACACGAGCCC
>DATFGS010000767.1:0-4095 GCA_035249225.1 Candidatus Methylomirabilota bacterium
TGCCGACCTGGCCCGACTGGAGCACGCAGTAGGCGTGCGCCTTGGTGAGCCCGTCCGCGTCGCCGCGCCCGACCACCGCGGCCTCCAGCACCGCCGGGTGCTCGCCCAGGCACGCCTCGATCTCGACCGGCGAGACCCACAGGCCGCCGACCTTCAGCATGTCGTCGCCGCGGCCGCAGAAGTAGAAGTAGCCGTCGCCGTCCTGGTAGAACATGTCCCCGGTGCGCAGCCACTCGCCCTGCATCGTGGCCCGCGTGCGCTCGTGCCGGTTCCAGTAATAGGCGGCCGTCGAGTCGCCCTTGATCAGGAGATGGCCCACGAACCCCGGCGCCACCGGCCGGTCCTGGTCGTCCACCAGCCGCGCCTCGTAGCCGGGGATCACCCGCCCGCTCGAGCCCGGCCGCGCCTCGCCCGGCCGGTTGGCGATATAGTCGTGCAGCGCCTCGGTGGAGCCCACCACGTCGAGCAGCTCGTGGCCGAAGCGCGACTTCCAGGCGTGGAAGATGGCGGCGGGCAGCGCCTCGCCCGAGGACACGCAGAGCCGGAGCGACGAGAGATCGAAGCGCCGCTCCGCCCCGTCCACCTGCAGGAGGCGGCGGTAGACGGTGGCCACCGCGAACAGGATGGTGGGCCGCTCCGCCTGGATCACCTCGAAGATGCGCTCCGCCTCGAGGCGCTCCGGCGCCAGCACGGACGTGGCGCCCACCAGCGCCGGAAAGTAGAGCGTGTTGCCGAGGCCGAACGCGAAGTGGAGCTTGGAGACCGAGAAGATCACGTCGTCCGCCGCGATGCCGAAGATCCCCCGCCCCACCAGCTCCGCCGCGTGGACCAGGTCGTGGTGTAGATGCACGGCCGCCTTGGGCCGCCCGGTCGAGCCCGAGGTGTAGAGCCAGAGCGCCACATCGTCGCGGCTCGTGTCGGCCGCCTCCAGCTCGGGCGAGGCCTTCTCGAGCAGCCGCTCGTACTCGAGCGCGCCGCGGCGGCGCCCGCCCACCACGATCACGCTCTCCAGCGCCGGGCACTGCGGCCGGATCCCGAGGATCTCGGCGGCGGCCGCCTCGGAGGCGATCACCGCCCGGGCGCGGCTGTCCTGGAGCAGGAACGCGAGCTCCTCGGCGGGCAGCGCGTCGCTCACCGGCACCGGCACCGCGCCGAGCTTCATCGCGCCCCAGAAGGCCTCGGCGAACTCCGGCCGGTCCGGCAGGGCCAGGAGCACGCGCTGCTCGATCTGGAGATCGCGGGCCCGGAGCGCGTTGCCGAGGCGGTTGGCGCGGAGGGCGATCTCGCCGCAGCTGACGCCGCGGCCGGCGAAGCGGAACGCGATACGGGCGCCGCGGCCTTCGGCGACGTGGCGATCGAGAAAGTGGGTGGCCGCGTTGAACCGCTCCGGAACGTCGATGGCCGCCGTCATGCGGCCGATTCTAGCAGGAAACTCTCGGCGGACCCGCACGCCGCCCCAATGGGCCGCGTCCTCTCTCCATCTACTCCGCTCTGGTTTCGACCCGGGTATCCGACCACCGGCGAACCCACTCCTCGCGCTTCGCCGCGGCGAGCGTGTACACGATGGGCCAGGTGCGGGACCGTCCGACCCGCCGGCGACGAGCGCGGGTGGTCTCCGAGAGGTCGCAGCGGGTACCATGGGTCTCGCCATGACCGACCTCCTCGCCGCCCGCTCCCAGATGGCGATGTCGCTCGGCTTCCACATCATCTTCGCGATGGTGGGCATCGCCATGCCCGTGCTCATGGTGGTGGCGGAGCGGCGGTGGCAGCGCACCGGCGACCGCATCTACCTGGATCTCGCGCATCGCTGGGCCAAGGGGACCGCGATCCTCTTCGCAGTGGGAGCCGTCTCCGGCACGGTGCTGAGCTTCGAGCTGGGGCTGCTCTGGCCCGCCTTCATGGAGCACGCGGGCCCGGTGATCGGCATGCCCTTCTCGCTCGAGGGCTTCGCGTTCTTCACGGAGGCGGTGTTCCTGGGCGTCTACCTCTACGGCTGGGACCGGATCTCGCGGCGGGCCCACCTGGCCGCGGGCTGGGCGGTGGCGGTCAGCGGCATGCTCTCGGGGGTCTTCGTGGTCATCGCCAATGCGTGGATGAACGCGCCCACCGGCATCCGCTGGGTGGACGGGCACGCGGTGGACATCGATCCGATCGCGGCGATGCTGAATCCCGCCGCGCTCCCGCAGGTGCTCCACATGACGCTGGCCGCCTACGCCTCCACCGGACTCGTGGTGGCCGGCATCCACGCCTGGCCGCTGCTGCGCTACCCGCGCAACGCCTTCCACCGCCGCGCCCTCTCGGTGGCTCTGCTGATCGGCGCGCCCGCGGCCCTGCTCCAGCCCATCTCCGGCGATCTGAGCGCGAAGTTCGTCGCGCACTGGCAACCGGTCAAGCTGGCGGCGATGGAGGGCCACTTCAAGACCGAGCGCGGGGCGCCGCTGCGGATCGGCGGCTGGCCCGACGAGGCGGCCGGGGAGACACGCTACGCGATCGAGATCCCCTACGCGCTGTCCGTCCTGGCCTTCGCGGACCCGCGGGCGGATGTGAAGGGGCTCGAAGCGTTCCCGCGCGAGCACTGGCCGCCGGTGGCCATCGTGCACGCAGCCTTCCAGGTGATGGTGGGGCTCGGCACCTACCTGGCCCTGGTCGGCGCGGCGGCGCTCTGGCTCACGTGGCGCCGGCGCGACCTCACCGCGCACCGCTGGCTGCTGCGCGCCCTCGTCCTGGCGGCGCCCATGGGGTTCATCTGCACCGAGGCGGGCTGGATCGTCACCGAGGTCGGCCGCCAGCCGTGGATCATCCACGGCCTCATGCGCACCGCGGAGGCGGTCACCCCCATGCCCGGGCTCGTGGTGCCCTTCCTCGTCTTCACCGCGCTCTACTGCGGGCTGGGCGTGGTCGTGGCGTGGCTCCTCTACCAGCAGGTGGTCAAGAGCCCGAAGGTAATGGAAGAGGACCCGGCGTGATGGCCGACATCGGCCCCGCCGAGCTGGTGGCCGGCATCGCCCTGGCGGCGCTCACCGCCTACGCGCTGCTGGGCGGCGCGGACTTCGGCGGCGGCGTCTGGGACCTGCTCGCCTCCGGGCCCCGGAAGCGCGAGCAGCGCGCGCTGATCGCGGAGGCCATCGGCCCGATCTGGGAAGCCAATCACGTCTGGCTTATCCTGGTGGTCGTGCTCCTCTTCACCTGTTTCCCGCCCGCATTCGCCCGGCTGTCCGTCGTGCTCCACGTGCCGCTCTCGCTCATGCTGATCGGGATCGTGCTGCGTGGCTCGGCCTTCGTCTTCCGCAGCCACTACGGCCACGAGCCGGAGCCGGTGGACTCCGGCACGGGCCGGCGCTGGGGGCGCGTGTTTGCCATCGCGAGCGTGGGCACCCCGGTGCTGCTCGGCGTCTGCGTGGGGGCGCTCTCCGCGGGCACGCTCCGCCCGCCGGGGCGGGTCGGCTTCTACGCCGGCTACGTGGCTCCCTGGCTCACGCCGTTCGGGCTGGGCGTGGGCTTCCTCACCCTGGCCCTCTTCGCGTTCCTGGCCGCGGTGTACCTCACGGTGGAGGCGCGCGATCCGGCACTGCGCGAGGACTTCCGGCGCCGTGCGCTGGGCGGAGCTCTCGCCGTCTTCGTGACCGCGTTCGCCACGCTGGGCCTGGCGGTGCTCGGCGCGCCGCTGATGGGCCGCGGGCTCACCGCCGCCGCGTGGGCGCCCGCGCTGCACCTGGCCACCGGCGCGGCCGCCGTCACCGCGATCGGGGCCCTCTGGCGCCGCCACTACCGCGTGGCGCGCCTGGCCGCGGCCGGCCAGGTCTCGCTGATCCTCTGGGGCTGGGCCCTGGCGCAGTACCCCTACCTGGTCCCACCCGACCTGACCATCCGGTCCGCGGCGGCGCCCCGCATCACGCTCGTGCTGACGCTCTGGGTGCTCGCGGCCGGCGCGCTCGTGCTCTTTCCCTCGCTGGCCTACCTCTTCCGCGTCTTCAAGCAGTCCCCGGCCCGGCCGTGAGCCTCACCGTCTTCTCGCTCGCGGTCCTCTTCACGTCGGTCGGGGCGGGCGCGGTCGGCTCCATCCTGGGCCTGGGCGGCGGGATCCTCCTGATCCCG
>DATFGS010000768.1:0-2629 GCA_035249225.1 Candidatus Methylomirabilota bacterium
CATGCGCGTGGGCGGCGCGCTACTGCTCGCCTTCGTCGTCTACCACCTGCTGCACCTCACCGTCGGCCTCTTCCACCCAGGCTTTCTCCCCGGCCACGTCTACGACAACGTGGTGCGGGGCCTGCGGCCCACCTGGGTCGCGTCGGTCTACGTGGCCGCCGCCGTCCTGGTCGGCCTCCACCTCTTCCACGGCCTCTGGGCGGCGGCGCGCAGCCTCGGGGTCTGGCCCGAGGGCGCGGCACGGCGCCGGCGCCCCGCGGTGGCGCTGATCTCGGCCGCGGTGGCGCTGGGCTTCGCGTCGGTGCCGCTCGCGGTGCTCACCCGGTGGCTGCGATGACGCCGGCGCTCTCCTCGCACGCCCCGTCCGGCCCTCTCGCCACGCGCTGGGAGCGCTACCGCGACACGCTCGCGCTCGTCGGGCCCAACCGCCGCCGCCAGCACTCCGTCCTCGTGGTGGGCGCGGGGCTGGCCGGCGCCTCCGCGGCGGCCACCCTGTCCGAGCTGGGCTACCTCGTGCGCTGCCTCGTCTTCCACGATTCGCCCCGCCGGGCCCACAGCGTGGCCGCGCAGGGCGGGATCAACGCGGCGAAGAACTACCAGAACGACGGCGACAGCGTGGAGCGGCTCTTCCACGACACCCTCGAGGGCGGGGACTTCCGGTCGCGCGAGGCCAACGTGTACCGGCTGGCCGAGCTGTCCGCGCGCATCGTCGACCAGGCGGTGGCCCAGGGCGTGCCCTTCGCGCGCGAGTACGGCGGCCACCTCGCCAATCGCTCGTTCGGCGGCGCGCTCGTCTCGCGCACGTTCTACGCGCGCGGGCAGACCGGCCAGCAGCTCCTGCTGGGAGCCTACGGCGCGCTGGCGAAGGAGGAGGCCGCGCGCGGGGTGACGGTGCTGGCGCGGCGGGAGATGCTCGATCTCATCGTGGTGGACGGCCGCGCACGCGGCGTGGTCGCGCGCGACCTGGTCTCGGGGGCGCTGGAGGTGCACGTGGCCGACGCGGTGGTGCTGGCCACCGGCGGCTACGCGAACGTCTACCACCTGTCCACGAACGCGAAGGCGTCCAATGCCACCGCGATCTGGCGGGCGCACCGGCGCGGGGCCGCGTTCGCCAATCCCGGGTTCGTGCAGTTCCATCCGACCTGCCTTCCCGCGACCGGCGAGCACCAGGCCAAGCTCACCCTCATGTCGGAGTCGCTCCGGAACGACGGGCGCCTGTGGGTGCCGGTCCGGCCGGGCGACGATCGGGGGCCCGGGGCCATCCCCGAGACGGAGCGCGACTACTTTCTGGAGCGCCGCTACCCGCGCTACGGCAACCTCGTCCCGCGCGATCTCGGCTCGCGCGCGTGCAAGACCCTCATCGACGAGGGCCGCGGCGTCGGACCGGGCGGTCGGGGCGTCTATCTGGATCTCACCGAGGCGGCGCAGCGGCTCGGCGCCGACGTGCTGCGGGAGCGCTACGGCAACCTCTTCGAGATCTACGAGCACATCACGGGCGACGATCCGCTCCGCGGGGCCATGCGCATCGCTCCCGCCGCGCACTACTCCATGGGCGGGCTCTGGGTCGATTACGACCTCATGAGCACCGTCCCCGGGCTCTTCGTCATCGGCGAGGCGAACTTCTCGGACCAGGGCGCCAACCGGCTCGGGGCCAGCGGGCTCATGCAGGGCCTCGCCGACGGCTACTTCATCCTGCCCTACACGCTGGCCGGCTACCTCGATGGAGCGCGCCTGACCGCCGTCGCCGAGGACGGCCGGGAGGCGCGCGGGGCGGTGGCCGACGTGCGGGCGCGCGTGGGAACGCTGCTCGGCCTGGGGGGCCGACGCACCGCCACTGACTTCCACCGCGCGCTGGGCCGCGTGCTCTGGGAGGCGTGCGGGATCGAGCGCAGTCGCGCCGGGCTCGCCAAGGCGATCGACGAGGTCGCGGCCCTGCGCGAGGCGTTCTGGCAGGACCTGACCGTGCCGGGAGACGCCGGCGAGCTGAACCAGGAGCTCGAGCGCGCCGGGCGGGTGGCCGACTTCCTGGAGCTGGGCGAGCTGATGTGCCGCGACGCGCTCGCCCGGGAGGAATCCTGCGGCTGCCACTTCCGGGTGGAGCACCAGACGGCCGATGGCGAGGCGCGGCGCGACGACGAGCGCTTCGCCCACGTCGCGGTCTGGATGCCGGCCGAGTCCGGACGGGCGCCCGAGCGCCTCGTCGAGCCGCTCGAGTTCGAGTCGTTCGCGCTGCCGGAGCGCTCGTATCGATGAGGGCCCGATGAAGGTCACGCTCCGCGTCTGGCGCCAGCGCGACCCGCGGGGCGCGGGCGGCTTCGTCCGCTACGTGCTCGACGACGTGGGTCCCGAGATCACCCTGCTCGAGGCGCTCGATGGCCTGAACGAGCGCCTGGCCGCGAGAGGCGAGCTCCCGGTGGCCTTCGACAGCGACTGCCGCGAAGGCATCTGCGGGGCCTGCGGCCTCGTCGTGGACGGCCGCCCGCACGGGCCGCGGCCGGGCACCACCACGTGCCTGCTCCCGATGCGCGCGTTCCGCGACGGCGCCACCGTCACCCTGGAGCCCCTCCGGACCGGCGCCTTCCCGATCCTGCGGGACCTGGTGGTGGACCGCGGCGCGCTCGACCGCGTG
>DATFGS010000769.1:0-1011 GCA_035249225.1 Candidatus Methylomirabilota bacterium
TGATCGAGGCGCGGGTGCGGGAGACCTTCGCCAACTTCGGGGCCTTCTTCGCGGATCTCCTGACGCTCAACCGCCGCCCGGGCACCGATCTCCGCGCGTACGTCGCGTCCTCCGAGGGTGAGCACCACCTGGACGCGGCCATCGCGGCCGGGCGGGGCGTCGTGCTGCTCACCGCGCACCTCGGCAACTGGGAGCTCGCGGGGCGGCTCCTGTCCTCCCGCGGCGGCCGCACCGCCCACGTGGTGCTCTCCGCCGAGCAGGACGCCGCGCTCGAACGCTACCTCCGCCTCGACGGCCCGCAGCTCCGCTTCGTGACGCGGCATCACGCCACCTCCACGCTCGGGCTGCTCGCCGCGCTCCGGCGCGCCGAGCTGGTGGCGATGCAGGCGGACCGGCCCAGCGGCGGGCGCGGTGACGCGGTCGTGCCCTTCTTCGGCGAGCCCGCCGCGTTCCCGCTGGGACCCTTCGTGCTGGCCCGCGCGGCGGGCGCGGCGGTGGTCCCCGCGTTCTGCGCGATGGCGCCGGGCGGCCGCTACCGGCTCGCGATCGATCCGCCGATCTGGGTGAAGCCCGGCGAGGAGCTGGCCGGCCTCACCTCCGTGGTCGCCGCGCTCGAGCACGTGATCCGCGCCCACCCCACCCAGTGGTTCAATTTCTTCGACGCCTGGAGCCCGCCCGGTGGCCACGCCTGAGCGCGTCGTGATCGCCGCGGCCGGGGTGGTAACCCCGATCGGCCAGGACCTCGAAGCGTTCTGGTCCTCGCTGGTCACCGGCGCTTCCGGCATCTCGCAGATCGAGCGCGTGCGGGTGGACGACCTGCGCGTGCAGCGGGGCGGCGAGGTCAAGAAGCTCGGCCGCATCAAGGACTGGCGCGGGGTGCCCGACTGCCGCGCGAGCCGCCTGCTGATCGCGGCGGCCGACGACCTGTGCGCGCAGGCCGGCTTCCGCCCGCTGCCGCTCGATCCGGCGCGCGTCGGGGTGGTGGTGGGCACCGCGCTCGGAGGCGTGGAG
>DATFGS010000770.1:0-1108 GCA_035249225.1 Candidatus Methylomirabilota bacterium
AAGGCGGGCATGACCTCGTTCGCGAAGAGCTCCATCGAGCGCAGCACGCGCGCCTGCTCGAGGTCGCCGAACCAGAAGCTGCAGTTGAAGTGGGTGATGCCGACGTCACGGCGCAGGCGCTCGATCTGGCGGATGCAGGTCTCGGGCGTGCCGATGACCAGGTAGCGGTCGAGGAGGTCGTCCACGTCGGGCTCCTTCGGCGCCGGGACCGGGATCGCGCGGCCGGCCTCGACGCGCTCG
The DNA here is from genome assembly GCA_035249225.1 of Candidatus Methylomirabilota bacterium. Lineage (GTDB taxonomy): Bacteria > Methylomirabilota > Methylomirabilia > Rokubacteriales > CSP1-6 > CAMLFJ01. The sequence continues at coordinate 241 of DATFGS010000770.1, forward strand.
TAGTGATTGCGGAGGCTCAGCGTCACGCGCATGTTCCAGCGCGCCTCCTCGGCGGCCGCGCGGGCGTCCGATTCGCTCGTTGTCACGTACACCGCGCGCTGCACGCCGACGTGGAGCGGCTGCGGCGGCTTCACCTCGGCCACCACGCGGTCGAAGAGCTTGCGGAATTCGGCCATGCGCTCGACCGGCACCCCGAAGCCGCCGGTGAGGACGTTGAAGCCGCGGCGCACCGCGCCCTCGACCGAGTCGGGGCTCTGCGCGGTGATCCAGATGGGCGGCCGCGGCCCTTCCATCTGCGGGAAGATCGTGGTCTCCGGGATCCGGTAGAGCTTGCCCTCGTAGCTGAACGGCCCGCCCGCGAGGGCCTTCAGGATCACGTCGACCGACTCCTCCCACCGGGCGCGCCCGCTCTCGAGCTCGAGCCCGAACCGCTCGAACTCGTAGTGCTGGTAGCCGCGGCCGAGCCCGATGTCGAGCCGCCCGGGCGCGAGGAGCGAGAGCGTGGCGATCTCCTCGGCGACCACCAGCGGATGGTGGAGCGGCACCACGATGACCGCGGTGCCCACCCGGATGCGGGTGGTCCGTCCGGCCAGGTAGGTCGCCAGCTGCACCGGGCGCGAGAGGTAACCGTAGGTCGAGAAGTGGTGCTCGGCCAGCCAGATGTTGTTGAAGCTCAGGCGCTCCGCGGCCAGCGCCATCTCGACCGCGCGGGCGTAGATCTCCTTGGAGGACCGCGCGGACGGCGACTGCATCAGCAGGAAGGTCCCGAAGTTCATGATCTCCTCATGGTAGGGCGAGGAACTGCCGGGCGTTGTCCACCGTGAGCCGGCGCCGGGTGGCCGCGTCCAGCGCGAGCGCGTCCAGCGCG
>DATFGS010000771.1:0-2455 GCA_035249225.1 Candidatus Methylomirabilota bacterium
AAGGCGGGCATGACCTCGTTCGCGAAGAGCTCCATCGAGCGCAGCACGCGCGCCTGCTCGAGGTCGCCGAACCAGAAGCTGCAGTTGAAGTGGGTGATGCCGACGTCACGGCGCAGGCGCTCGATCTGGCGGATGCAGGTCGCGGGCGTGCCGATGACCAGGTAGCGGTCGAGGAGGTCGTCCACGTCGGGCTCCTTCGGCGCCGGCACCGGGATCGCGCGGCCGTTCTCCACGCGCTCGTAGTGATTGCGGAGGCTCAGGGTGACCCGCATGTTCCAGCGCGCTTCCTCGGCGGCGGCGCGCGCGTCCGCCGGGTCGGTGGTCACGTAGACCGCGCGCTGCACCCCGACGTGGAGCGGCTGCGGCGGCTTCACCTCGGCCACCACGCGGTCGAAGAGCTTGCGGAACTCGGCCATGCGCTCGACCGGCACCCCGAAGCCACCGGTGAGCACGTTGAAGCCGCGGCGCACCGCCCCCTCGACCGAGTCGGGGCTCTGCGCGGTGATCCAGATGGGCGGGCGCGGCCCTTCCATCTGCGGGAAGATCGTGGTCTCCGGGATCCGGTAGAGCTTGCCCTCGTAGCTGAACGGCCCGCCCGCGAGGGCCTTCAGGATCACGTCCACCGACTCCTCCCACCGGGCGCGCCCGCTCTCCAGCTCGAGGCCGAAGCGCTCGAACTCGTAGTGCTGGTAGCCGCGGCCGAGCCCGATGTCGAGCCGCCCGGGCGCGAGGAGCGAGAGGGTGGCGATCTCCTCGGCCACCACCAGCGGGTGGTGGAGCGGCACCACGATGACCGCGGTGCCCACCCGGATGCGGGTGGTCCGTCCCGCCAGATAGGTGGCGAGCTGGACCGGGCGCGAGAGGTAGCCGTAGGTCGAGAAGTGGTGCTCGGCCAGCCAGATGTTGTTGAAGCTCAGACGCTCCGCGGCCAGCGCCATCTCGACCGCGCGGGCGTAGATCTCCTTGGAGGCCCGCGCGGACGGCGACTGCATCAGCAGGAAGGTCCCGAAGTTCATGATCTCCTCATGGTAGGGCGAGGAACTGCCGGGCGTTGTCCACCGTGAGCCGGCGCCGGGTGGCCGCGTCCAGCGCGAGCGCGTCCAGCGCGCTCACCGGATCGTCCACGCCCATCTTGAACGGGTAGTCGCTCCCGAGCACGATGCGCTCGTCCCCGAAGGTGTCGAGCGCGAACGCGAGCACCTTGGGCGACAGGGTCAGCGAGTCCACCCAGAACCGCCGCGCGTAGGCGCTCGGCGGCTGGGCGATCGCCTGCTTCGCGTCCGGGATCGCGGCCCAGCCCTGGTCGAGCCGCGGCAGGATGTAGGCGAACGCGCCGCCGCCGTGGGCGAAGCACCAGCGCACGTCGGGCCAGCGGTCCAGCACCCCGCCGAAGATCACCCGGGTCATGGCCAGCGCGGTCTCGAGCGGGAACCCGGCGACCTGCGTCAGGTTGTTCTTGCGGAAGCGCGGGTCGCCCAGGATCGGGGCCTGCGGGTGCACGAAGATCGCGACGCCGAGCGCGGCCGCCGCGTCCCAGACCGGCGCCAGGTCCGGATCGTCGAGGTCGTTGCCGCCGACGTTGGCCCCGATCTCCACCGCGGGAAAGCGGAGCACGGTGGCCACGCGCTCCAGCTCCTTCACGGCCAGGTCGGGCGCCTGCAGCGGCAGCCCGCCCGCCCCGATGAAGCGCGCGGGGCTCCGGCTCACGAGCTCGGCGATCGCGTCGTTCTGCATCCGGCACCACTCGGCCGCGGCGGGCCCGGGCGCCCAGTAGCAGAAGGTCGGCGGGGCCGGGGAGAGGAGCTGGCGATCCACCCCGGACCGGTCCATCTGCTCGAGGCGCCGCGCGGGATCGAAGGCGTGCGGGGTCAGGTTGCGATTGAACGTCGCGCCCAGGTAGAGCTTGCAGCCGGTGGCCGGGTCGCCCTCGAGGCGCGGCCAGCGGTCGCCGCCGTAACGCGCCGCGAAGTCCGGCCAGCCGCTCGCGAAGATGTGCGTGTGGACGTCGATCGGTCCCGTCATGCTCCCTCCGCCAGGCCGCGCAGCCGCTCCAGCAGCCTGACCAGCCCCCACGTGTCCTGATTGCAGTACGCGAGCAGGTCCGCCCGCAGCCGCGCCCGCTCCTCGGGCGGCATCTCGTCGCCGTGGAAGATGAGGCGCCCCAGCTCGAGGCTTGCCGTCTGGCCCTCCCCGATCGCGAGCCCGCGGTAGTCGAGCTCGGGCACCAGGACCGGGAGCACGCGCTTGAGCGAGAAGCTGCCGCCGAAGTCCGGATGATAAACGTGATTGCGCACCACCGGCAATAGATCCACCACGCGGGCCGCGAGCGCCTCGAGCGGAGCGGCCAGCCCCGGCAGCGCCGCCGCGAGGTCCCGGATGCGGTCGCGATCGAAGCTCCCGTACGTGGCGATGGCGCGGGCACCCGCGCCGGCGGCGAGCAGCCGCTCGGCCAGCG
>DATFGS010000772.1:0-2466 GCA_035249225.1 Candidatus Methylomirabilota bacterium
CGCTCAGAGCTCGTCGACCGCGCGGAGCACGTCGGCGGCGTGGCCGTCCACCTTCACGTTGTCCCAGCGGCGGGCCACCTTGCCGTCGGGCCCGATCAGGTAGGTCATCCGGGCCACGCCCATGTAGGTGCGGCCGTAGAGGCTCTTCTTCTGCCACGCCCCGTAGCGGTCGGCCACCTCGTGCTCGGGATCGGCCAGCAGCGGGAAAGTGAGCTTGTGCTTGCGGGCGAACCTGGCCTTGCTCGCGGTGTCGAGCACGCTCACCCCGAGGACCGCCGCCTTGCCCTTCTTGAAGTCGGGCAGGGCGTCCCGGAAGGCGCAGGCCTCCTTGGTGCATCCGGGGGTATCGTCCTTCGGGTAGAAGTACACGATTACCGGACGGCCCGCGTAGTCCTTCAGCGAATGCGTCCGGCCTTCCTGATCCGGCAGCGAGAACGCGGGCGCCTTGCGTCCCGGCTCGACGAGCGGCATCGGAGACCTCCTGGTCGGCGACGGTGAGTCGATCCGGCGCCCGACCGCGGGAGCCGGGCGCCCATCCTACTACCCGCCGGGCGGCCGCGCTACCGGCTCGAGAGCCGGCGCCCGATGCGCTTCTCCACGACGTGGGTGACCGCCGAGAAGTCCTCGCGGCTCCAGCCGCTGTCCACCGCCTCGTCGTAGGTGCGCTTGGTCTCCTCCAGCATCGGGGCGGGCACCTGCACCGACTTGGCGAGGGACAGCGCGAGCATCGCGTCCTTGCGCATCAGCTCGAGCATGAAGGTCGGCGAGAACTCGCCGTCGAAGATGCGCTTGGCGCGCCGGTCGAAGTAGGTCCCGTAGGCCATGCCCCCGCCGTTGCGCACCACATCGTAGAAGGTGGCCGGATCCACCCCGGCCTGCACGCAGACCGCGAGCGCCTCCGCCACCGCCACCGAGGTGACCGCCGCGAGGCCGTTGTGGATTAGCTTCACGCGGTTGGCCATGCTCGGGCCGCCCACGTACATGTGCATCTTGCCCATGATCTCGAGATAAGGCGCGATGACCGGCAGCCGCGCCTTGTCTCCTCCCACGATGAAGAAGATCTGCCCCTCCACCGCCTGCGGCTGCGAGCCCAGCATCGGCGTATCCATGTGATCCACGCCGCGCCCCTTGAGCCCGGCGTGCACCGCGACCGTCACGTCGGGGCTCACCGTCGAGCAGTCGCACGTGACGAGCCCCGCGCGCGCGGCGCCGCCGATGCCCCCCGGCCCCAGGTACACCGCGCGCACGATCGCGTCGTTGGGCAGGCAGGTGAAGAGCACCGCGGCCTGCGCCGCGACCCCGGCGACGGAGCCCGCCGCGACGGCTCCCGGAAGCTTCGCGGCGGCGGCCAGGGCGCCGGGGCTCGCGTCGTGCACCACCAGCGGCACGCCGCTCTTGGCCAGGTTGGCCGCCATCGGCATGCCCATCGTGCCCAGCCCGATGAATCCGACTCGGTCCGCCATGATCGCTCCTCGAAGGGGTCTAGGGTGATGAGACGGGTGCGCCGCGCACCGGGTGGCGGACGCCGCCCAGGAGCAGCGCCGAGCCCTCGCCCGCGTCGGCGAGGAACGGGGCGAGTTGCTGCACCGCCACGCGGCCGAAGCGCGCGCGGAAGGCGCCGCCGCGCACCCGGCAGAAGAGCAGGTCGCGCTCGGTCTCGAGCGTGCGCGGATCGAGGGGCTCGCGATAGTCGCCGGGAAAGCACAACTCGACCGCCTGGAGCACCCCGCCCTCGACGGCGAGGCGCAGCCGCTGGATCACGAAGGGCGTGTCCGGCGCCTCGAACCAGTTCCGCTCGCCCTGGCAGAGCACGAGGCAGCGCCCGTCGTCGGTCCGGGCCATCGCGCGCAGGAAGAAGCGGAGCACCGCCGGGTCGACGATCTCGGTGCCCTCGTGGAAGATGCGGCCGTCGCGATCCACCTGGTACCGGTACTCGCGGACGGCCTCCGCCATCACACCACCGGCACCGACGGCTGGCGATCGACGCGGCGGGCGAGCAGGCCACGGGCCTCCGCGGCGCGCCCGGCGCGCAGATACGCGGCGAGGAGGGTGTGCTCGAAGAGATCGCGCTGCGCCCAGCTCCCGCCGACGCGCACGAGATGGTCGACCACCGGAGCAAGCCTGCGGATCACGTCCTCGTAGCGGCCCTCCGCGAACGCGTGCATCGCCTCGGCCACCGTGGGCACGACCTCCCCGGCCGGGACGCGGCCGTGCGCCAGCCCCTCGCGTAGCAGGGCCACCCAGCGCGCCAGCCCGTCGCGATCGCCCGCGGCCGCGAGCGCCACCGCGCAGTGCACGTCGGCGAAGGAGATCCCGATCGCGGGGAACGACGTGCGCGCGATTGCTTCTACGGTGTTCATGCCGCGCCAGCCGTCGAGCGCCTGCACAGTGAAGATCGCGATTGACGTGAGCGTGATGTTGAGCAGCGCGGCGGGCAGCATCCACTTCCAGCCCAAGTCCATCAGT
>DATFGS010000773.1:0-1303 GCA_035249225.1 Candidatus Methylomirabilota bacterium
GAGCGCTCGGATCACGGCTACGTGCTGGAGACGGGGCACATCGTGCTGGAAGGGCGGTACGAGACCTTGCTGGCCGACGATCGGGTCCGCCGCTCGTATCTCGGCCTGACGGAAGAAGCCTAGATGGACCACCATCACATCACGACCAACGGGAGATGACCGGAATGACGACCCCTCAGCCGTTCGGACGCCGGACCGCCATCAAGATGGGCCTCGCCGCCACCGCCGCCGCGGCGCTGCCACGCCGCGCTCATGCGCAGAACCCGAAGGAGATCAAGATCGCGCTGGTGGTCCCGCTGTCGGGGCCGTGGGCGCGCCAGGGGATCCTCGAGCAGATGGGCGCCGAGATGGCCATCGAGGACGTGAACAAGGCCGGCGGCGTCAAGGCCCTCGGCGGCGCCAAGCTGAAGCTCGTGCTGTACGACACCGGCGACACCGCGGAGAAGGCCAAGAACGCCGCGCAGCGCCTGGTGGCCCAGGAGCCCGACGTGGTCGGCGGCATCGGCTGCTGGCTGTCGAGCTTCACGCTCGCGGCCACCGAGGTGTCGGAGCGCGCGGAGCTGCCGTGGCTCACCCTGTCCTACTCCGACCTGATCACCAGCCGGGGCTTCAAGTACGTCTTCCAGACGGCCCCGACCGCCGAGGCCCAGTCCACCGCGCTGCTGCCGCGCATCGTGGACCTGGCGAAGGCCGCGACGGGCAACAAGCCGACGAAGGTGGCGTTCGTCGGCGACAACTCGGCCTCCTCGGTGAGCTTCATGAAGCCCATCCGCGAGCACACCGCCAAGGACCTGAACCTCACGATCGTGGCGGACGAGGTCTACACCCCGCCGCTCGCCGACGCGACGACGATGGTGCAGAAGATCCGGTCCGGCCGGCCCGACTTCATCGTGTTCCAGTCCACCAACGTGGGTGACGACAAGCTGCTGCTCGACAAGTTCGCGGAGCGGGGGATCACGCCGAGCACCGTCCCGCTGATCGGCGGGGGCGGCCACTGGACCGTGCCCGAGCTGATGAAGGTGGCCGGCAAGGAGCACCTGGAGGGGATGATCGTGGGGCTGGCCAACTGGCCGGGCAAGGCGGTGGCCGACGTCGAGCAGCGCTTCATCGCCAAGACCGGCGAGCCCTGGTTCGGCCACGACTCGATCTTCCCCTACGCGCACATCTGGATCTACAAGGAGGCGCTCGAGCGCACCGCGTCCGTCGATCGCAAGAAGCTCGGGGAGATGCTCCACAAGATCGAGATCAAGGACGGTCCCGCGCGGTTCTTCCCCGACGGCAAGATCCAGTTCAACGAGGCCGG
>DATFGS010000774.1:0-8553 GCA_035249225.1 Candidatus Methylomirabilota bacterium
CGCGAGGAGCGGCGCATGACGACGAGCAGGATGCCGTCCTCCCGCACGTCGACGTAGGCGCGGCCGCCGTTCAGGCAGTGCACGGCGCGCGTGAACGAGGGATCAGGCAAGGGCCAGCTGCTCCGACCGCCGGAGGTTCCGGGCCCGACGGCTCTCGCCGCTCTTGCGGCCGTGGCACCAATGGCACAGCGTCTGGATGTTGGTGAGGTCGCAGCCCCCGCCGCCGTCCTCGACCTCGACGATGTGGTCGGCCTGCCAGAGCGTGCGGTCCCCGAACCCTCGCGCGATGGCGACGATTTCGAGGTCGCTCCGCACGGGCGGCCAGGCCTCGATCGCCCACCGGATGAGCTCGACGATCTCCTCGAGCACGAGGCAGTCGAGCGAACAGGCCGCGCAGACGCCGCGGTCCCGTTGCTTGACCGCGTGGCGCATGCCCCCGCTGCTCGAGCGCGCCTGCCAGGCCCGGACGCACTCGTCGGAGCACCAGGTCTTCCGCCGCCCCTCGACGACCTTCCCGCACAGGCGGCAGTAGCGCTCCCCGTTCGGGCCGGGCTTCGGGTAGGGCAGGGAGGGGTAGCGGTCAGCCACGGGCCCCGAGGGGGCGGAACGGAGAGCCGTCGAGGTTCTGGAACGGCGTGTACCAGGCCTTGCGCTCCTCGCGGTCGGCGCGGTCGCGCAGGCCGGCCTCGCGGCCCCAGAGCGCCCGCTTGAGGACCCAGGTGGCGCCGCAGTCGAAGCTCACGTAGGTCTCCGGGCCGAGGTCGGCCTCGAAGCGGACGCAGACCGCCGCGTTGGTGGCCGTGCGGATCGCGAACGCGAGGAGGTCAGTTGATCGGGTTGCCATGCCCGTCGCGCCCGTGGCGGCACGGGAAGTTGGGGACCTCGTCGGCCATGCGGAGCAGGGCGCCGGCGATCGCGCGGGCCTGGTCGGGCTGCAGGTTCGCCGAGGCGGTGATGATCCCGCCCGCCAGGGCGGCGACGGGACCGCCCGCGTGGGCCATGACCTCGAGGGAGACGATGCCGCACCGGGCCATCGCCAGGACCCCGCCGCGGCCGAGAAAGAGGCTCTCGATCACGCGGTCGTCCTTGCGCATCACGTCCGTCACGATCTTCGGCGCCTCGGCCGCCTCCGCGCGCTCGAGCGCTTTCAGGACCGCGACGGCGAGCTCGTCGGTCGCCATCGCGGACGCCCGGCCGAAGTCGTTCCGGACGAAGAGGCCCCGGTCCGCCATGCTGGCCGCTGCGGCCTCGATGGCGTCGTGCACGACCTTCGCGCGGGCGCTCACTCGTCGTCCTCCTCGGCCTCGCGCCGGGGACGTCCCGGCCGCGTGCCCGCCCGCCCCTCGCGCCCCTCGACCCGCGGGTCCACCCAGGCGGTCAGCTCCCCCCGGTCGACCTGCTGCTGCTTCGTGTACACCTGCGGCTTCACCCGGTTGGCGTGCTCCTCCTGCCCGCCGTGGGGGTTCCCGGCGTTCCACCGCAGCGCCATCACGGTCCCCGTCTTTCGCCCACGGGGATCACGGACCTCCCGGTCGGCGGGATCGACCGTCCCGACCAGCTTCCCCTCCCCGTCGAGCAACCGCACCACCCCCGGCCTCCAGACCTCGTCCGCCGGATCCTGCCGCCGCCCTCCCGTTCCACGTGAAACCCTCCGGCTGTTCGCTGGCATCACCCGTGCCCCATGTGTCGTGATTCGTGCGATGCGCTGCAAGTGCACGCCGTCGTGGTCGATTCTCATGTGACCCCGTCGTGCTCACGAGGGAAGGGCCTCCCAGCGGGCCGTAACGCCCCGCTGAGCCGCCTCGCCGCCGTTCCCGCTGCCCTCACCCTCGCGGACCCCTTGCCGGGCCGCCTTGACCCGTTTCCTGTCTCGTGGGACGGGATTCTCACGTATCCCGCCATGATTCGCAAGACCCTTTTCATTGCTCGGGGGAGGGGAGTCAAAAGCCGTTCGTCACAGATAGCAATGCCCATCAGCGCTTACATGCGCCGCGGCGGGCACCCGGGGCCCCCGGGGGTGTGCCCCCAGGGCGGCCGGCCGGCGGGCGTCCGGGCGGCGCGTGGGAGGGCGAGACCAGGTCGAGGGGCCCGGGAGCAGCGCGTCAGCTGACCCCACCAGGCGCAACGCCTGGCGTCAGTAACGCGGGGGCGTCCTCGTAAGTGCCTTCCGTGTAAGGCGGATCAGGGTGGCCGTCCGATAATACCTCAATATGTCAAGTCGGCGGAACTACTTGAAAGCAAAGACAAGACGGCCAGTAATAGGCCGCCGCTGTGGGCCAGGCGCGCCGTTATCAGGACATGGCTCCAGGATCGAGGCTGTAGGCCCAGGACAAGGGCGCAGGCAAGGGGTAGGACTCGCGCGTGCGCGCGCGCGGTAGAACTCCTACGTAGTAGGTCCTACTTCAACTTCTACTCATTCGATACCTTATCCATACCCTCACGATAGCGTACGCATAGCCTTTCGATAGCCTATGCGGGTCTGCTCTGGATTCTCCTTCTGTGGTGGCGCGTTACGCTGACTTCAAGGTTATCCACCGTCGATATATTGACACTGGTGATGTGCCGACATGTTCCTGTGGTGACGGTGTCATTCAGCTGACACTGAGGCATCTGGGCGACAGCGTCAGCTACGTGACAGGCTGGAGAGGGAGCGGTGGGCTTGGTCGAGGTCGCGGTAGACGGTGGCGCGGTCGATGCGGATGGCGGTGGCGATGTCGTCGGCGGACGGGAAGGCACCCGAGGAGCGGAGCCAGAAGGCCCAGCGAGGCCGCCAGGCGGGCACCGTGCGCCTCACGGCGAGTAGGACGGGGCGCGGGAGGCGGGGGGGCAGGGGGGCCGGCTGGATGGCCGCGCGGGCGTCGTCGAGGGCGTCCAGGGCGCGGAGGTGGGCGCGCTGGACCGTGGGCAGTAGGCGGCGCTTGGTGAGGGAGTGGACCGGGTCCTGACCGTGCAGGACAGCCAAGCCGACCATCGTGGGATCCTCGGCCGCGATCGTCAGGAGCACGGCGACGGCGCGCGTGAGGGGCGGGAGGGGCTCCAGGGGGTTGCCGCCGGCTAGCTCCAGGGCCACGAGTGAGCCCGTCTCGGCCAGCTGGCGGCGCTCGACCAGGTCGAGGCCAGCGCTCGGCGCGCGTGAGGGGCGGGGGCTCGAGGTCGAGGTCGACGGCCGGGGCGAGGAGGCGATCAGCCGCGCGAGCTCCGCGCGCTCGTCGGTCGTCAGGTCGGGACGTTCGCGCCGCGTGATCACCACGGCCGGCGGCGGTCCCACTCGCGCCGCTCGTGCAGTCGAGGGCGCTTGCCTCGGCGGCGGTCGTCGTTCGGCGCGAGGGCCGAGGGGTCGAGCACCACCGCATCCGCGCGGCGGTCCTCCACGACCACCCACGAGGGGCACGCGGCCGCCACGACAGGCGCGAGGTCGGCACACACCACGACGGTCGGGACGCCTCGGCCGAAGAGGCCGCACAGGACGGCGTCATCCATCATGGTCACCAGGGCGCGCCCGAGCGTCAGCGCGCCCGCCTCGCAGTCGGGACAGCCGCATCGGCTCGCGATCTTCACCACCCCCACCTGTCGCGCATCGGCCGCGATCCTACCCCATCTCCGGTGTCCCACGTATCACGAAAGAATTCACTTGACGGGATGTATACGCATCCTGTAATCTGCCGCACGGGTGATGATCACGTCTTTCTCACGAGGGAGGAGCACCGGCATGACGACAGTGATTGCGGCGGCTCGGTTGGAGGCGCTCCGCGCGGCCAAGGAATGGATCACGACCCTGGAGCGCCGCGCGGGCGTCGTGCGCTGCGCGTACCGCGTGCGGCTCCGGGGCTCGCGCATCCGGATCGCCTGCGGCTACACCGCGGCCGAGCATCACGATCTCGGCCACGCCTTCACGGAGCCGCGCGCATGAGCGGGCACGAGGGCGCCCACCGTTTCGAGTTCCGCTACCTCGACGCCTACGCGCGCCCTGACAGCGCGTGGGAAGCCTTCGACCCGCTCACCGAGTACGACGTGGAGGACCACGCCGAGGTCGAAACCGTGCTCGCCCTCAAGGTCGGGGAGCGCTTCATCGGTGGCGGCGGCGCGGCACAGGGCTACGAGATTCGCCGCGTCGAGGAGTCCGGGACGTGATGCGCCAGCGTCGCGACCCGTTGGCGCGTGTGACGTTCGTCCCGGTGCGCTTCAAGCCCGGCGACGTGGGCGGCCAGTGCGTGTGGTGCGGCAACCGCGACCCGCGCGACCAGCGGCCGCACGCGCTCGCCGACACCGGCCCGCGCGCGCCCTGTTACCGCATCCGCGAGGAGCACGACGGCGGCCGCGCCGCGATCTTGACAGGCGAGTTCGACTCGTGGACCTGCGCGGAGAGCTACCACGATAGGAGGATCGGCCGATGACCAACCGCACCGCCGTCGCCGTCGTCCTCTTGGCCGGCGCGCTCTTCGCCGCTGGCTGGCTCGCGCGCGACTCCGTCACCATCGACACGTGCCCGCGCTTCTTCCCCGTCGTCGGCGGGGAGTGGCGCGAGGTCGTCCAGGAGCGGCCGTGAGCGCGCCGCACTACGAGCAAACCCCGATCGGTCTCCAGGCCGTGATTCCCGGATGCGAGGCGCGCGAGATCCCGCCGACGAAGCTCCAAGCGCGGCGACGCCAGGCCGACACCGGCCCGCTCTTCGCGACCCCGGCCGTCGACCAGGTCGACCAGGCCGAGATCGCCGCCGAGGAGGAGAACGCCGGCCCTGTCGTCGTGCTTGAGCCCCTCTGGTTGCGCACGATGCGCGAGGACGCGGGGCTACAGCCTGCCCAGGCGCGGCCCGAGGAGGAACAGGCATGATCGGCACGGTTAGAGCTGCAGACCTCTTCTGTGGCGCGGGCGGGACGAGCACGGGATTGGCGCTCGCCTGCGAAGACGTGGGCAAGCGCGTTGACCTCCTGGCCGTGAACCACTGGCCGCGCGCGGTCGAGAGCCACAAGGCCAATCACCCGTGGGCGCGCCACCTGTGCAAGAGCCTGCACGAAATCGACCCGCTCAAGGAGATTCCGCGCGGCGCGCTCGATCTGCTCGTGGCCTCGCCCGAATGCACGCATCACAGCATCGCGCGCGGCGGTAAGCCCATGTCCGACCAGATGCGCGCCTCGGCCTTCCAGGTCGTCGATTGGCTCGCCAAGCTCCAGGTCGGCGCGGTGCTCATCGAGAACGTGCGCGAGTTCCGCGATTGGGGGCCGCTCAACAGCAAGGGCCGGCCCATCGTCTCGCGCAGGGGCGAGACGTTCCGCGCCTGGCTCGGCGCGGTCGCCTCGCTCGGCTACACGATCGAGCAGCGCGTGCTGAACGCGGCCGACTACGGCGACGCCACGACGCGGGAACGCCTCTTCGTGATCGCCACCCGAGGGCGGCGGAAGGTGCGCTGGCCCGAGCCGACGCACGATCAGGGCGGCATGGTCGCGCAGAAGTGGCGGGCCGCGCGCGAGGTCATCGACTGGAGCCTGGAGGGCGAGAGCATCTTTGGCCGCAAGCGACCACTCTCCCCCAACACGCTCGCGCGCATCGAGGCGGGGCTCCGGAAGTTCTCCGGGCTGTCGTTTACGATGCCGGTCAACCACGGACCCGAGAAGCGCTCGCGCTCCGTCGAGCAGCCGCTCCCGACTCTGACGGGGCGAGCCAATCAGTACGTGGTGGAGCCCTTCATCATCGGCGCGGGCGATCCTTTCGAGCGCGCGGTGACGGTCCCGGACTGGAACATCACGCCACCCGATGGCGTCCAGCATCATGGCGTCCAGTTCACCGCGCGGGCGGGGCTCACCATCCACCGCAACGGCTTCCCCGGGCCGGTGAGGCTGGTCCAACAGGGCTACCGCAACGGAGTGCTCGCCGTCATCCTCAAGTGTGGCGGGTGCGGTGCGAAGTACAACCTGCCGACCTGGGCGGACGCCGAGCCCATCGTCGTCGCCTTCCGCTCCGAGGCGGACCGGCGCGGACTCCAAGACCCGGGCTGTGAGAAGTTCTGGCACGCGATCGCGGACCGGATCGCGGCCGGCTACGGGCAGCTGGCGACGGTCGAGGCCAAGTCATGAGGGCGCGCGCGGCGCGGGGGGCAACCCCCGCGCCCGGCGGTTGCGAGCGGTGCGGCCACGTCTGCCCGCCCGAGGTGCGGTGCCCGAAGTGCGGCGGCGACCCGATGCAGCCGGGCGACCGTCTGTGTATCGACTGCGCGCACCCGCTGACCCACATGGGTCGGCCGATCACGCACGCCGACCACGAGCGCATCAGCAAGGATGGGCCATGAGCGCCGTCATCGCGGCGCAGGCGGAATTCCGAGCCTACCGCAAGCTCGTCGAGGCCCTGCAGGCGGCCGGCGCGATCACCGACCGCGACTGCGCGACGAGCCGCACGGTGCCGCCGACGACGCCAGGGCTCCGGATCTTCGCCGCGCTCCACGAGTGGGAAGCGGCCCTCATCGAGCTACACCGACAGGGGGCGCGACCGTGAAAGAGCACCTTCTCGGCGGCCTCGCCCTGGTCCTCGCCATCCTCGCGTGGTGGCTGGTCCTGGGCGTGGCCGCCTATCTGGGGGAGCCATGACCGAGAAGAAGAACGGACACCAGCCGAAGCTCTGGAGCGCGCGCGTCACCTACGAGAACACCCGGCACGAGCTGCCGCCATGGACGGGCAGCGTTGAGGCCGAGCGGATCCACACCGCCGTAACGCGCGCGATCTACGAGGCGCGCAAGAAGCTCAAGAAGGGGATTCACGTCGAGGCCGTGCACGTGCACGTGCGTCGCTATCGACCGGAGGAGACCAAGTGACGCCTCAGCAGATCGTCGACGACCAGGCGTTGACCGGGCCCCGCCTGGTCGAGATGCGCAAGCGCCGAGGGTGGTCACAACGAAAACTCGCCCTTGAGCTCTCGGTGACGGTGCCCACGATCTCGCGCTGGGAGTGTGGGCGCGTACCGATCTCGGCGGCAATGTCCAAGCTGATCCGGGCGACGCTCGGGTAGGAGGCGCAAGATATGAGCCTCGAAAGCGCAGCGCCGAAGATGCTGGAGGCGCTCAAGCAGTTGAAGGAGGAGAGATACCGCCTGGAGCGGTGCCGCCTGGACGGGTGCCTCGTCTGCGCGCGCGGAGACAAGATCATCGAGCTTGCCAACGATGCGATCGCGGAGGCCGAGCGGCCGTGAGCCTCGCGGGCGCGATGCGGGTGCAGTTGGTCGTGCGCCTGGCGCTTGAAGCCGTGTTGAAGGACGCGCCGAGGGCGCGGGCGGGCGTGCCGCGCGGCCTACGATCCGCCTACGATTTTTCTAGACGGCGGATGAACCACGATGAGAAGCAACGAAATCTTGTGCCCTCGGTGAGGCGCGGCCCCAAGAGGTAGGGGGCGGTGCGGGCAGGGCTGACTTCGAATCCGAAGGTCGCAGGTTCGATTCCTGCCGGGCGCACGCCCCGCCGGCCCCGCATGAACAGCGGCGAAACCCCGCCCCGGCCCGATCGCGGCCGGGGCGGGCCCGGCCTACGATCCGCCTACGATTTTTTCAGGGTTGCCGCTGGTAGCCCTGCGCCTTGAAGTCCTCGATGCACCCGCGCTCGCGCTCGGCGGCGGCGCCGTGCTGGCCCCACATGTAGGCGGCATACGGCCCGCACTTCACCGTCTTGCCGTCAGGGTGTTTCAACGTCACGCCCCCGTGACAGCCGGCGGCGAGCAGGAGCAGCGCGGAGAGCAGCAGCAGTCTTCGCATGGGGTCTCCTTTCGGGTCGGTCCTGCTCAACCCACGTGCGCGCTTCGGTGGGGATCCAGCGGGCATAGAAGCGCAGCGTCGTCGCGGGCGTCGAGTGGCCCAGCTGCGCGGCGACGTAGGTGAGTGGCGCGCCGCCCGCCAAGCGCAGGCTCGCGTAGGTGTGGCGCAGGTCGTAGAGCCGAAAGCCCGAGAGCCCCGCGGCGCGCAGCAGCCGCTTGTAGCGCTTCCGCACCTTCGACTCGTCGAGTGGCGTGCCCGCCTCGGTCGAGAAGAGCCAGAGCGGACCGCGCCACTTCTCCTTGAGCGCACGCGTCCGCGCCTCGGTGCGCTGCACTCTGAGCAGGCGGGCCACGCGCGGCGAGAGGTCCACGCGGCGCGCGTGATGCGTCTTCGTCGGCACGATGGCCCCGAGACTCCAGCCGCGCTCGATCCGCGCGATGCCGGCCTCGAGGTCGAGGTCCCCGACCTGGAGGGCGAAGGCCTCCCCCGGCCGAGCCCCGGTCTTCGCGAGCAGTTCGAACAGCGGCGCCCACGGGTCCCCCTCGGCCGCGCGGAGGAAGGCGTCGCGCTGCTCCAGGCTCATGGGGCGAATGCGCTGGAGGCGATCCGTAGGGGTCAGGTGGTGCCCGCGCTGCGAGCGTCGGCCGCCGAGCGCGGGGTTGACGGGGATGAGGCCCTCGTCCGCGGCGTCGGAGAGAAGAGAGGACAGCGGCGCACGGATCAGGCGCACGCTGTTCCGGCTGTAGGTCGCGCGCTTCGCGCGGAGGAGTTCAGTGACATGGCTCCGCTCGATACTGCCGAGGGGCAGGTGGCCCAACTCCG
>DATFGS010000775.1:0-9994 GCA_035249225.1 Candidatus Methylomirabilota bacterium
GATCCAGCAGGGCGCCCAGCCCCTCGAGGCGCCGGCCCGCCACGACCGTGCCCGGGCCGCCGGACGGCTCGCGCCCGGCCGGGATCTGCACCGGGGCCGTGACCAGGAAGTACGGCTGACCGCCCGCCAGCCGCAGGCTCAGGACCGGCTCGCTGACCGCGGGCGTCCCGGGCAGGCTCGGCGGCGGGCTCGCCGGCACCTGCACGAGCGGCGTGCCGCGCGCGTCGCGGATCGTGATGAAGTCGGCCAGCCCGTCACGCGTGACGGCCAGCACGCGCGGGGAGGCGCCGCGGGCCAGGATCGCCCAGTCCCCTTTCGCGGTCCCCTCGACCACCGCGGGGTCGCTGGCCAGGAGCAGCGTCTCGCGACGCAGCGACTCCTGGTAGTCGGCGACCAGGGCGGTCACCGCGTCCACCGTCCGGCCCACCGCCGCATCGCGGGTGCGCACGATTTGACGGTGGGCCGCGACGAACCCGAGCCCGGCCAGAATCCCCAGCGGGATCGCCAGCAGCAGGAAGGGGACGAGAAAGGCCCTGATGAAGCGCCGCACGATCCTATTCTCGGCCCGCGGCGCAGCGAATTATGCGAGTTTTTGCTCTCAGAGCCCCAGGTACGCCTGCTTGATGTGCCCGCTCGCCAGCAGCTCGGGCCCGGTCCCCGATCGGGTCACCCGGCCGTTCTCGAGGACGTAGCCCCGGTGCGCCAGCTGGAGGGATCGCAGCACGTTCTGCTCGACCAGCAAAATAGTCAGTCCTTGCTCATTGATACGCCCCAGATCCTCGAAGATTGCCTTCACCATGACCGGGGCCAGGCCGAGGCTCGGCTCGTCCAGCATCAGCAGCCGTGGACAGGCCATGAGCCCTCGACCGATGGCGCACATCTGCTGCTCGCCGCCGGAGAGGGTGCCGGCCAGCTGCTCGCGCCGCTCCTGCAGCCGGGGAAACAGGTCGAAGACCCGCCCGAGGCTCTCGTCCCGCCGCGCCCGGGCCGCCCGGGTCCGGGCCCCCAGCTCGAGGTTCTCCAGGACCGTCATCGTCGGAAACAACTGGCGGCCCTCCGGCACGTGGGCGATGCCGCGGGCGACGATCTGGGCGGAGGTGAGGCCATCGAGCCGCCGCCCCTCGAACTCGATGCGCCCGCGGCGCAGCGGCAGCAGGCCCGAGACCGCGCGCAGCGTGGTGGTCTTGCCGGCGCCGTTGGCGCCGATCAGCGCCACCGCCTCGCCCTCGCGCACCTCGAGCGAGACGTCCCCGACCGCGGTCAGGTCGCCGTAGCCGGCCTCGATGCCGTCAACGCGCAGGAGGGTGGACATACTCCTCGCCCAGGTAGGCCTCGATCACGCGGGGATGATTGGCGACCGTGGCGGGCGGGCCCTCCACGATCTTCTCGCCGAAGCTCAGCACCGCGATGCGGTGAGAGAGGGTCATCACCGCCCGCATGTTGTGCTCGATCAGCAGGATGGATACGCCGTCCTCGTTGATGCGCTGGATGAGAGCCACGATGGCCGCGATCTCGGTCGGATTGAGGCCGGCCATCACCTCGTCGAGCAGCAGCAGCGTCGGCTCGGTGGCGAGCGCCCGGGCGAGCTCGAGCCGCTTGCGCTCGGCCAGGGTGAGCCCGGACGCCACGTGATCGGCCTTGGCGCCCAGCCCCACCCGCTCGATCACCGCCCGCGCCTTCCCCCGCGCCTCCGCCATGCGGGGGTGCCGCGCGAGCGCGCCCACCCGCACGTTGTCGAGCACGGAGAGATGCGGGAACGGACGGACGATCTGGAACGTGCGGGCCAGGCCGAGGCCGCAGATCGCGTGCGGCTTGAGGCCGGCGAGCGGATGGTCGTCGAAGCGGATCGCTCCCTCGTCGGGGGTGAGGAAGCCCGAGAGCAGGTTGAACGCGGTGGTCTTGCCCGCGCCGTTGGGGCCGATGAGCCCGAGCACCTCGCCGCGCGTCATCTCGAGCGAGAGGTCGCGCACCGCCACCAGCCCACCGAAGCGCTTGGAGAGGCGCGCGACCTGGAGCAACGGTGTGCGGGCAGTCGCGCAAGCGCTCATCGGGCGGCCACTCTGACCCAGAGGCGGCGCAGGGCCGGGTAGGCCCCCTGGGGCAGGAAGAGCACCACCGCGATCAGGAGGAGGCCGTAGGCGATCAGGTGGGCGCCGATCCAGCCCCCCTGCCCGAAGTAGACGCGTGAGGCCTCGGCGAGCGGGCTCAGGATGAAGGACCCGAGGATCGGGCCCATCACCGTCCCCGCGCCCCCGACGATCGGCCGGATGATGATCTCGACCGAGAGCGGGATCCCGAAGACCGCGCCGGGCTGCAGCGAGAAGAGGTAGAACGCGTAGAACGTCCCGCCCACCCCGGTGAGGAACGACGAGACGATCATCGCCAGCATCTTGTAGCGGAAGGTGTTCACCCCGAGGGCCTCGCAGGCGCTCTCGTCCTCCCGGATCGCGATGAGGTAGGCGCCGAAGCGGCGCCGCTCGATCCCGGCCACGATCCCGGTGGCGATCAGCATCAGCCCGAGGGCCACGTAGTAGTACACGCGGTTGTCCTGGAACTGGAACTGCCAGGGATCGCCCGTGAAGGTGATGTAGTAGCCGAGGGCCCCGCCCACCGCGTCGGTGTTGAGCGCCACGATGCGGCAGACCTCCGCGAAGGCCACCGTGAGCAGCACGAAGTAGAAGCCGCGCAGGCCGAAGCGGAAGCCCAGGTAGCCGACCACGGTGCCGAGGACGGCCGAGAGCAGGCCGCCCACCAGCATGCCGATCCACGGGGTGAGCCCGGCCTGCACCGAGAGGAGCGCGGAGGCGTAGGCCCCGATCCCCACGAAAGCGGCGTGCCCGGCCGAGAGCTGTCCCGCGTAGCCGCCCACGATGTTCCACGCCTGGCCCAGGAATGCGTAGAAGAAGATGAAGATGAACACGGTGACCATGTAGGAGTTGAGCACCGCGGGCAGCAGCAGGAGGACGAGTAGCCCCGCGGCGGCGAGCCACCTCACGCGGCGGTCTTCCCGAAGAGCCCCGCGGGACGGAAGAGCAGGATCACGATGAGCAGCGAGAAGCTCACCAGCTCCTTCATGGACGGGCTCAGGAACACCGCGCCGAGCGACTCGGCCACCGAGACGAGCAGGCCGCCCAGGAACGCGCCGGGCAGGCTGCCCATGCCGCCGATGATCACGATGTTGAAGGAGGCCACCGACAGCGAGAGCCCGCCCGCGGGCTGGAAGGGCAGGATCGGCGAGACGAGCGCCCCCGCCGCGCCCACGCACGCGGCCCCGATGCCGAAGGCGGCGGCGTAGACGCGCCGCACGTCGGTACCGATCACGAGCGCCCCGTAGGCGTTGTCGGCGGCCGCGCGCATGGTGCGGCCGAGATCGGTGCGGGTGAGGAACAGGTAGAGGGCGAGGGTGAGCACCATCGCCAGCGCGAAGGTCACGAGCCGGGCCACGTCCACGAAGACCGGCCCGAGCCAGATGGTGGCCGCGCGCAGCGGCGAGCGCACCCGCTGGGGGTCGGGGCCGAACGCCATCAGGGCCGCGTTCTCGAGCACGAGGGCGACGCCCAGCATCAACAAGATTTGCATCTCGTGGGGCGCGTCCACGATGCGGTCCACGAGCAGGCGCTGGGTGATCCAGCCCATCAGGAAGAGCGCCCCCGCGCAGGCGATGAAGCCCACGTAGGGGTCGATCCCCGCCCGCGTGGAGAGGATCCAGGCCAGGTACATGCCCCAGACCATCATGTCGCCGTGGGCGAAGTTGACGACGCGCATCACCCCGAAGATCAGGGTGAGCCCGACGGCCATGAGGCTGTAGACGCCTCCGAACAGCAGGCCGCTCAGCAGGCCCTGGGCGACGAGCGCCGGATCCAGGGGCCGCTACGCCTTGGGACGCGGGAAGACGAACTTCGAGACCGCGGCCTCCCGGGGCCAGACCGCCACCGGCTTGCCGGCGAGGATCTGGATCATGGTGGTGACCGCGTTCGGATTGTCCCCGAGCTCGTTGAATACCACCGGCCCCGCGTACTGCATGAGCCCGCCCGACCAGTTCGACGTCCGGAGGGCCTCCACGATCGCGTCGGGGTCGGTGGACTTGGCGCGCTCGAGGACGTCCGCGATCAGCATCATGCCGTCATAGGAATAGCCCGAGTTCGTGTCGAAGGTCTTGCCGCTCGACCGCTTCAGGTACTCCGCCGCGACCGCCTGGGTGCGCGGGTTCTTGAAATTCGCCCACGGCAGGCTGCTCATCACGTAGTCGAGGTCCTCCTTGAGGACCGCGAGCTGCCCCGCCTCGTAGAGCCCCGGGCTGCCCGGCCCGACGATGCCCATGATGTCGACACGCTGCTTGCGAATCTCGGGGAGGAGGAGCTGCGCGCTGGCCGGCCGCGTGATCGGCGCGATGATGTCGGGCCGGGCCGCCTTGGCGCGCGAGACCTCGGTGGAGAGATCCTGCGGCGGCTCCGGCCACGGGATCACGTCCACGATGTCCCACGAGGGCTTGGCGGCGGCGTGGGCGGCCTGGAAGCCCTTGGCGTTGTTCTGGCCGAAGAGATCGTTGCAGTACATCAGCACCACCCGCTTGGGCGATACCTTGGCTTCCTGGAAGACCTCGGTGAAGTACTGCACCGCCTTGCGCCCGAACGAGGAGCCGGTCGGGAAGTTGCGGTACACGTACTGGGTCTTCTGCTGCCCGTCCTTCACCGCCTTGGCCACGTTGGCGGTGATCGGGTCGGCGGCCGCGATGTCCACCAGGAACGGGATCCGGCGCTGCTGGACCACCGGCACCATGGACGCGGTGGAACCGGAGTCGAAGGAGCCCATCAGCACCTGGGCGCCCTGGTTGATCACCCGCTCCGCCTCCGTCCGCCCCAGCTCGGGCTTGGTCTGGGTGTCGCCCAGAACCAGCTCGAGCTTCGCGCCGTTGAGCGCCTTGATGCCCCCCGCCGCGTTGATGGCGTCGGCCGCCATCTGCGCCCCGAGGCGACAGGCCTGGCCCGGCTCCGCGAGGGGGCCGGTGATCGGATGCACGACACCCACCTTCAGCGTCGGGGCCTGGGCGCGCAGCACGGCGGGAAAGCCGAGCGCGGCCGCACCCGCGGCGGTCCCGGCGGCCCGGAGAAAGGTGCGGCGATGCACGCGTAGCTTCGGTCGGTCGCTCATCGAGATCCCCCGTTGGATGGGCCCGTCGGGCCGGTTTGACGTGTCAGGACTTGCCCAGCAGCTGCTGGGCGATGACCACTCGCTGGATCTGGTTCGTCCCCTCGTAGATCTGGGTGATCTTGGCGTCGCGCATGAAGCGCTCCACCGGGAACTCCTTGGTGTAGCCGTAGCCGCCCAGGATCTGCACCGCGTCGATGGCCGCCTTCATGGCGGTGTCCGAGGCCAGGCACTTGGCCGCGGACGACTCGAGCGCGGCCCCGGTGATCCCGTGGTCGATCAGCGCGGCGGCGTGATGGACCACGAGGCGCGAGGCGTGGACCGCCATCGCCATGTCGGCCAGCATGAACTGGATGCCCTGGAACGCGGCGATCGGCTGATCGAAGGCCCGCCGCTCCTTGGCGTAGGTCACCGAGGCGTCGAGCGCGGCCTGGGCGATGCCGACCGCCTGCGCGCCGATGGTCGGACGCGACTGCTCGAGCGTCTTCATCGCGACCTTGAAGCCCTCGCCTTCCGCCCCGAGCCGGTTCTCGACCGGGACCTCGCAATCGCTGAAGTGGAGCGCCACCGTGGGCGAGCCGTGGATGCCGAGCTTGCGCTCCGGCTTACCCACCGTGAAGCCCTTGAGGCCCGGCTCGACGAGCAGCGCGGTCACGCCCTTGGCCCGCTTGCCGGGCTCGGTGGTGACGAAGACGGTGATGACGCCGGCGTGCGAGCCGTTGGTCACCCACATCTTGGCGCCGTTCAGCACGTAGCGGTCGCCCTTGCGGACGGCCCGGCAGGTCATCGCCGCCGCGTCGGAGCCCGAGCCGGGCTCGGAGAGCGAGAAGGCCGCAGTCATCTCGCCGCTGGCCAGCTTCGGCAGGTAGCGCCGCTTCTGCTCCTCGCTGCCCGCGAAGATGATCGGGTAGCCCCCGAGATTCTGGACCAGGAAGATGGTCGAGGTGGACGCGCAGGCCCACGCCACCTCCTCGGCGGCCAGGCAGAACGCGAGCGAGCCCGACGCGGTGCCGCCGTACGCCTCCGGGATGTGCAGCCCCATCAGGCCCTGCTGGCCCAGCAGCTTGAGCTGCTCGTGGGGATACTCGCCGGTCTCGTCCACGTGGGCCGCGAGCGGGGCGATGCGCTCGCGCGCGATCTCCCGCGCGAGGTCGCGGACGGCCCGCTGCTCGTCGCTCAGGTAGTACAGGTTGCTCATTTCGAGTAGCTGTAGAACCCCTTCCCCGACTTCCGGCCCAGTTGGCCCGCCATCACCATCCGCTTGAGCAACGGCGGAGGGGCGTAGCGGGGTTCCCGGTACTCGTCGAACATGACCTCGGCCACGTACATGGTCGTGTCGAGGCCCACCAGGTCGAGCAGGGTGAACGGGCCCATGGGGTAGCCGCAGCCCAGCTTCATGGCCTGGTCGATGTCTTCCAGCGAGGCCAGGCCGCCCTCGTAGACGCGGATGGCGTCGAGCAGGTAGGGCACGAGCAGGCGGTTCACGATGAAGGCCGTCGAGTCCTTGGCCCGCACCGCGACCTTCCCCACCCCCTGCACCCACTCGTAGGCCGCGAGCACGCTCTTCTCGTCGGTGAGGATGGTCTGGACGACCTCCACCAGCTTCATGAGCGGGACCGGATTGAAGAAGTGCAGGCCCAGCACCTGGCCGGGCCGTTTCGTCGCCGCGGCCATCGCGGTGATGTTGCAGGACGACGTGTTGGACGCCAGCAGCGCGTGCGGCGGGCAGATCCGATCGAGCTTGGCGAAGGTCTCGTTCTTGAGCGGCTGGTTCTCGGTGATCGCCTCGATCACGAGGTCGCAGTCGCGGAAGCCTTCGAGCCCGACCACGCCCTTGATCCGGCCGAGGATCTCGTCGCGGGTCTTCTCGTCGAGGCGGGCCTTGGCCACCAGCGCGTCGAGGCTCTTGCGGAGCCCGCCGAGCCCGCGGTCGAGCAGCTCCTGGGTCGCCTCCGCCACCACCGTCGGGAATCCGGCCTGCGCCGACACCTGGACGATGCCCGATCCCATCAGACCACAGCCCAGCACCCCGACGTTCCGTATGGCCATGCCTGGTGTCTCCCGGTCACGGCCGTCCCCGGTCGCCCGGAGACGGCGTCAGCCTCGAATGGTAGGGATCTGCGCGACGATCAGCGGCGGGAGCGCGACCGGTTGTACGCGGCCAGCGCGAACTCGTGGTCGATATCGCCGGCCGGGCACGGGTTGATGACCCTCACGCTGATCCCGGTCTTCTTGTTGCGCATCGAGCCGTCCGGCTGCGGCTCCCACTCGTCGATGCCCGACGGGCGGGGCGCCAGCGCGTCGCGCTTGATGTCCTCGGTATAGGCCCGCTCGCGGGACTCGACGGGGCGGTTCGTCAGGTTAAGGATGAGGGGCGCCACCGCCTTCGGCTCGGGCTCCGCCGCCCCCAGGCCGGTGGGCACCGCCAGTGCCGCGACCCCGATCACCATCGCTGCCAGCCACGCGCGCTCGCTCATGGATCGCCTCCAGGCCCCATCATACAACCACTTGCGCCCGCCTAGTCGTAGACGATCAGGGAGTCGATCCGGTGGCCGGCCCCGGCGAGCCGCGCCCGTCCCTTGAGGAAGGCCAGCTCGATCAGGAACGCCGCCCCGATCACGGTCGCCTCGAGACGGGTGAGCAGCTTGAACGTCGCCGCCATGGTGCCCCCGGTAGCCAGGAGATCGTCCACCACCAGCACGCGCTGGCCCTTCCTCACCGCGTCCTGGTGGATGGCCAGGATGTCGCGGCCGTACTCGAGCTCGTACTCCTCCTCGATCGTGGGCGCGGGCAGCTTGCCCCGCTTGCGCACCGGCACGAACCCGGCCTTGAGCTGATGGGCGAGCGCGCCCCCGAAGATGAAGCCCCGCGACTCCACCCCCACCACGAGATCCACCCGCGCGGTGTGGTACCGCGCCGCCAGATGGTCGATGACCGATGCCCAGGCCGGCCCGTCCTTGAGCAGCGTGGTGATGTCCTTGAAGAGGATGCCCTCGGTCGGGAAATCTTTGATATCCCGGATCTTTGCGCGGAGCTCGACGAGGTCCATGGCGGCTGGCATGTTACCCGCCGCCCTTGCCCGGCGCAATGCGAAAAACCTCCTCCGCGAGCATCGCGAGGTCCGGGATGAGCACGTCGGCCTCGGCCGACGGCCGGCGGAAGCCCGCGGTGTAGTGCGCGGCGCGCATGCCGACCCCCTGGGCCCCGACCACGTCGGCGTCCGGATTGTCGCCGATGTGCAGCGCCTCGCCGGGCATCACGCCGGCCTGCTCCAGCGTGGCGTGGAAGATCCTCGCCTCCGGCTTGCGGAAGCCGACCTCGTCGGAGTAGGCGATCGCCTCGAAGTAGGCCAGCACGCCGTGCCGCTCGAGCACCCGGCGCAGGATCGATCCCGGCGTGCGCCCGGTATTGGACACGATGCCGAGGCGCACCCCCCGCGCGGCCAGCTCCCGCACCGCGCGCTCGGCGCCCGGGCAGAGGTCCGGAGGATGGGCCAGCACCGGGCTGATGTAGCCGTGGAGCGCGGTCGCGAACGCGTCGCGATCGAGCCGCGCCGCGGCGCCGGCGCGGCCGGTGTCCAGCACGATCCGGAGCTGCTCCTCCGGGCTCGGGTCGCGATTGAGGCTCCAGAACCGCTCGGCCAGCGCGACGCCCGACCGCTCGTGGATGTCCTCCGCCTCGGTCTCGCTGACCGGGGCACCCGCGTCGTCGAGCGCGCGCCGGATCGCGGCCACGCGCAGCGCGCGCTGGGCGCGGAGGTTCTCGGGGGAATCGGTGACGAGGGTGTCCCAGAAGTCGAACGTGACGAGGCGGATCACGAAGCGAAGCGGGGCTTGCGCTTGCCGAGGTACGCGTCCATGGCCTCGCGGGGCTCGCCGGTGGCGAAGGACTGGCCGAACGCGTTGACCCCGTACTCCACCGCCGTCCGCTGGTCGGTGTTGCGCCAGCGCACGATCAGCTCCTTTTGCAGGCGCACCGCGGTGGGCGCGCACTCGACGATGCGCCCGACCAGCTCCGCGGTCACCGCCCGCAGCCCGGCGGGCGGCGCGACCCGGTTCACGAGCCCCCACGCGAGCGCCTGCTCGGCGGTGATCGGATCGCCGGTCAGCAGGATCTCCGCCGCCCTCCCCGGCCCCACCATGCCGGGCAGGAGCGCGGCCTCGATCACCGAGGGAATGCCCACCCGGATCTCGGGCAACCCCAGCCGGGCGCCCGTGGCCGCGGTGCGCAGGTCGCAGGCCATTGCCAGCTCGAAGCCCGCCCCCAGGCACGCGCCGCCGATCATGCACACGGTGGGAAAGGGGGCCTCGTGCACCAGGTTGATCGCCTCGTGCAGGCTCGCGATGAACGCGGCGGCGGTGCCCGGGTTGAGCTCGCGCAGGACCTGGAGCTGCATGCCCCCGGTGGTGGCGCGCCCCGCCCCGGCGATCACGGCGGCCCGCACCGTCGGGTCCCGCCGGAGGGCGTCGAACGTGGCGCGGAGCCCCTCGACCATCTCCGGCACGATCAGGTTCAGCGGCGGCCGGTCGAGGGTGACCCACGCCACGCCGTCGGCGCGGTCGACGCGGACGAACTCTCCCTTGCTTCTCTCTTCTATTCGCTCGGCTCGCCTTCGGCTGTGCCTCGCCAAGCTAGTACCGCTTCATCTTCGGGTCGATCGCGCGGGCCCAGGAGTCGAGGCCGCCCGCGAGGTTCACCGCCTTGAACCCCTGCTGGCGGAGAAAGTTGGCGACCGCCGCGCTGCGCACGCCGTGGTGGCAGTAGACGATGATCTCGTCGGCGGGATCGAGCTCGGTGGTGCGGAACTCGATCTCCTCGATCGGGATGTGGGTCGCGTTCTCGAGCC
>DATFGS010000776.1:0-3685 GCA_035249225.1 Candidatus Methylomirabilota bacterium
CGGGTCCAGAGCCGATCCGGGAAGCGGAACCGCTCGAGCGGCCGATCGCTGAGCTCGAGCACCTCGCCCAGGTTCTCGGGCGCCAGGATGCGCTCCCACACCGGGAGGAGATCGCGCACGCCCTGGACGAAGCCGACCTGCATGCGCTCGGGATCCACCGCCGGCCCGCCCGGCAGCGGCTCGGGCGGCGCGCCGAAGGTCAGCACCGGCTCGGACCCGCGGACATCGAGCCAGTAGTGCTCCGACTGCTCGGCCAGCCCGAACAGGGCGCCGGCCACCCGGCCCACCGTGCGCCCGAGGGGCGCCGGCGGCTGGGCGGAGGCCACGGTGCGCGGGCCCAGCACGGCCTGCCCCACCGTGAAGCCGTGCTCGATCGCGGCGGCGGGCAGCCAGAACTCGAGGCCGTGATGGCCGAGATCCGTCTCCCAGATCGGCTCCGCGAGGAAGGCGTCGGCGGCCGCTCCCGAGCACGCGAACTCCTCGGCCAGCGGGTGCGCGAGCTGCCGGCCGAAAAGGCTGCGGATCAGCGGCACGACGAGAGCCTGGGTGAGGGTGCCGTCGTAGCGGTAGCGCTGGTAGATCGGCAGCACCAGCCCGACGTCGTCCTTGAGGACCGGGGTGGCGAGGGCCCGGAGCCAATCCGCGGTGGTGCTGGCGAGGTCGGCGTTGAGCATCACGAGCGCACGGGCCTCGAGCAGCCGGCCCACGGTCAGCATCGTACGCACGGCCTGGGCCCAGTCGAGCGCCTCGTCCGCGGCGTGCCCGGCGCCCGCCGCGCGGATCACGCGCACGGGCCCCAGGGCGGCGCCCAGCGCGGCGGGCGGCTCCTCGGACGGAGCCTGGTCCACGTGGACGACCACCGCGGCTTGCCCGGCGAAGTGCGCCTCGAGCCCCGCGCGCACCGCGCCCCCCACCGCCGCGACGCTGGCGCTCGGCCCCGCGGTGACCAGGCCCACCACGAGGTCGGCCGAGCCGATCCCCTCGACGGCGGTCCGTAGCTCGTCGGCGAGCTCGAGGTGCTCCATCACCGGGTCAGATGGGCGAGCAGCGCCAGGTAGTCGCTCAGCTGGCGGGTCACGAGGAAATTCCGGCGCACGTGCTCCCGCCCGGCCGCGCCCATGCGGCCGATGAGCTCCGGGCTGCTCAGGAGCTGCCGGATGCGGAACGCGGCGCCCTCCACGGTCTCCACGGTATACCCGGTGACGTTCACGACCATCTGAAATGGGATGCCCCCCGCGATGGTGCCGATGACCGGCTTGCCCTTCCACATCGCGGTGGCCACGTCGATGGTGAAGTCGGACTTGAGCGGCTTCTGGACGGCGATGGTGGCCGCGCGCTCCAGGGCGTTGAGCTCGGTCTGGGGGTCCGGGGGGAGGATGATCACCGCGATGTCGGGATCCTGACCGGCCGCCTCCTGCACGTCGGCGAGGACGTCCCCGCCCGGCGCGGGGGGCGCGCCGGCCAGCACGAGGCGGACGTCGTGGTGCTTCTTGACGAGCCGGTAGGCGTTGATCACCCCGAGGGGGTCGTGCTGGCGCTCGAACGGTCCCACCTGGAGCAGGATCGGCTTGTCCCGCGGGATCCGGAGGCGGTCCATCTGGGCGGCCTGCTCGGCCCGGGTCATCTCGCGGTTGCGCTCGGAGAGCGGATCGATGGACGGGTAGACCACGAAGCGCGGGATCGAGAGCGGCGTCGCGAACCGGGCGAGGGAGAAGACGGCGGCGTCGTAGCGCTGGGCGATCGGTCGCAGCGCGGTCCAGACCTGGGGCTGGGCGGAGGAGAGATCCTGGTGGCAGCGCCACACCCAGCGCCCCGCGGCGCCGCGCTGCTCGACGAGGCCGAGGGGGGTGGCGTCGTGGACCATCACGAGATCGGCGTCGAGCCGCAGCCGGCGCCCGTTCTCGGCCGCGGTCTCGCGCAGGCGGGCCAGCATGGCGTCCGTGATGACCTGCTCGGTGCCCTCGAGGGCCCGGCCCACCGCGCGGCCGACCTGGTCGAAGTCGGCGGTGCCGATCGTGATCTCCCAGGTCGTCTCCACGCCCAGGTCGTTCATGATCGGCACGAGCCGGTTCAGCACCTCCACCCCCGCGCCACCGTAGCGCGAGGCGCTCACGTGCGCGAAGCGCTTCCCGCGCAGGCGCTCGCCGAGGCGCATGAGGATGTCGACCGCGCCGCGCGGGGCGACCTGGCGGTAGTCGTCGAGCTTGAGCAGCGAGCCCGCGCCCATCAGGCGTCTCCGTCCGCGATGGCGTCGGACAGGATCGTGAGGTGGCGATCGCGGATCCGCTCGAGGCTGCCCGCGTACGGGTCGATGTGGGCCAGCCGCTCGGCCACGTCGGGCCGGCCGAGCGCGCCCCCGACCCATTCCGCGAAGTCGCCGCGCCCGCGACCGGCGCGGTAGCGCGCCTCGATCGTGTGGTAGAAGAGCGCGCTCACGTCCACCTCTACCAGCGCGTCGCGGAGCTCGGCGAGGGTCCGGGCCTGGTGCCCGGTGGGCACCGGGACGAGATGCATCTGGAAGAAGCGGAAGCGCTTGCCCTGGGTGCGCGCGGGGGCGCCGCCGAGGTGCTGGAGATGGTCGGAGATGGTGGCGATCAGCTCCTCGCGCACGCGCTCCATGGAGCCGGCGTGGAAGGCGTCCACCCCGGCCAGCCGCTCCGCGAGGCGCACGTCGCGCACTTCGGTGCCGACCCAGAGCGCGAAGTCGTTGGGGTAGGCCTCGGCCAGCACCGGCCGGTGCAGGAGCGAGGCCGAGGTGTGGCAGAAGACGGACTCCACCGGCACGCGAGCGAGCTGCTCGAGCAGCTCGCGGGCGTCGTGGGCCTCGTGGGGCAGCAGCTCGTTGAGCTCGAGGCAGCCGAGGAAGACGAAGGGCTCGGTCGGACTCATGCGGTAAGCTCTCCCGGGGGACGACATCTGTGAGAATCCTGCTCCTGAGCCGTGAGTACCCGCCGCACGTCTACGGCGGCGCCGGCGTGGTCGTGGATCACCTGAGCCGCGCGCTGGCCCGCCGCGCCTCGGTCGAGGTGCGCTGCTTCGGCGAGCAAGAACAGGCGCCGCCGCCGCTGACCGTGCGGGGCTACGCGCCGTGGCCCCGCCTGGCGGGCGGGCCGGAGGCGCCGTACGTGCCCGCGCTCGAGGCGCTCTCGGTCGGCCTCGCGATGGCGCGGGACCCGGTGGCCGCGGACGTGGTCCACACGCATACGTGGTACGTGGGACTGGGCGGGATGCTGGTGCAGTCCATCCACGACGTCCCGCTCGTGGTCACGCTGCACAGCATGGAGCCGCTCCGGCCCTGGAAGGCCGATCAGCTCGGCACCGGCTACGCGGTGTCGAGCTGGGCCGAGCGCCTGGCCGTCGAGCGCGCCGACCGCGTCATCGCGGTGTCGGCCCAGATGCGCGGGGACATCCTCACGCACTTCCGGGTCGAGCCCGAGCGCGTGGTGGTCATCCACAACGGGGTCGACGCGGAGGCCTTCGCGCGCACCGACGGGCGCGACGCCCTCGTGCGCCACCGCGTGCGCGAGCCCTACGCGCTCTTCGTCGGCCGGATCAGCGAGCAGAAGGGGATCTTCCAGCTCCTGGACGCGGCGCGGACCCTGCCCGCGGGCGTCCAGCTCGTCCTCTGCGCGAGCAGCCCGGACACTCCGGAGCTGCGGGAGCGGCTCGAGGCCGCGGTCACGGG
>DATFGS010000777.1:0-11577 GCA_035249225.1 Candidatus Methylomirabilota bacterium
GCGATGCACTGCGCGAGCGCCGCGTTCGCGGCCGGCTCGGTCAAGCGCGGCTTCGACCTGGTGATGCTCTGCTCGGACCTGGCGTCGATGGTCGCGGGCGTGCGCAAGCAGCTCGACGATCTGAAGGCGGCGACCGCGTAGCGCGGATCGACCGTGACCCGCAGTGAGCCCGACCCACTGACCCGGAGGTGCGCCCCATGAAGCGACTGCTCGCCGTTCTTGCCCTCGCCCTGTCCATCACCGGCCTCATCGGCGATGCCGCCGCTCAGCAGAAGCTCGTCATCAAGTTCGCCCACCACGCGCCGGTCACGTACCCCTACCAGGACGGCGCGCTCCGGTTCAAGGAAGTGGCCGAGCGGATCTCGGGCGGCAAGCTCGAGGTGCAGGTCTTCGGCGGCGCGCAGCTCGGGGGCGAGC
This sequence comes from Candidatus Methylomirabilota bacterium, assembly GCA_035249225.1. Taxonomy (GTDB): domain Bacteria; phylum Methylomirabilota; class Methylomirabilia; order Rokubacteriales; family CSP1-6; genus CAMLFJ01. The sequence goes on from DATFGS010000777.1 coordinate 418, forward strand.
GCGACCTGCTCGAGGGCATCAAGCTCGGCACGCTGCACATGTGCATCGGGGCGGGCGGCCTCGCCAACTTCGCGCCCGCCTACAACGTGGTGCAGCTGCCGTTCCTCATCAAGAACCAGGAGCACATGGTCAAGATCGCGGAGGGGCCGGCGGGCAAGCTCCTCTCCCAGCGGATCGAGGAGCAGGGCGGCTACCGGGTGCTCGGCTACTTCAGCACCGGCGACAGCGGCATCCAGACCGTGAAGGGCCCGGTGCGCACCCCCGCCGACCTGAAGGGCGTCAAGATCCGGGTCATGGAGAACCCGGCGCTGATCGAGTCCATGCGCGCGATGGGCGCCAACCCCACCCCGCTGCCGTTCCCCGAGCTCTATACCTCGATGAAGCAGGGCGTGGTCGAGGGCGCCACCATCGACTACACCGCGCTGTGGACCACCAAGGTGTACGAGGCGGTGAAGTACGTGACCGAGCCGGGCTTCCACTTCCTGGCCGAGCCGCGGCCGGTGCTGATCTCCGCCGCGTTCTTCAAGAGCCTGCCCGCCGAGGTGCAGCAGTGGATCGCCCAGGCCGCCCAGGAGGCCTCGGTCTACGAGCGCTCGCTCTTCAAGGACCGGCAGGGCAAGGCCATCGACGACCTGCGCGCCAAGGGCATCCAGTTCGCCAAGATGGACGAGGCCGCGTTCCTCTCGACCATGAAGCCGGTGTGGCAGAAGGTCGCGGCGGGCTACAAGGCCGAGGACCTGCTGGACGCGATCGTCAAGGCAGGGCAGTAGCCCCGTGCCGGAAGCCGTCGCGGGACTCGAGATCGAGTCCCGCGTCGAGGACCCCGTGTCCGCGGCGTGGCGGCTGCTCGAGCTGATCGCGGGCCTGCTCATCGGCGCCATCACCGTGCTGGTGACGGTGCAGGTGTTCGCCCGCTACGTGCTCAACAACACGCCGCCCTGGAGCGAGGAGCTCTGCCGCTACCTCTTCGTCTGGGTGTCGTTCCTGGGCGCGTGCGTGGCCACGCGCCGGGCCGCGCACCTGGGGGTGGACAGCCTTGTGAGCCGTCTCCCCGCGGGCGCCCGCGAGGTGCTGCGCCACGGGGTGACCGCCCTCATCGTGGTGTTCACCGGGCTGCTCGTCTGGCAGGGCGCCGCGCTGGTGCCGGCGATGGCCAGCCAGCGCTCGCCGTCGATGGCGATCTCGCTGCAGTACGTCTTCGTGGCGATCCCGATCGCCGGGGTGATCATGCTGGGCCTGCAGGTCCGCGCGCTGGCCCGGGCCTGGGGCGCGCCGGGCCTGGGCGCGGGGGTGGCCCTGGCGGTGGCCGCGGTGCTCGCGGTCGTGCTCACCGGGCGGCTCGTCGAGGTGTCCTCCTCGGCGGCGGTGGCCGCCCTGATCGGCTCCATGGCCTTCCTGATCGCGGTCCACATGCCGATCGCGTTCGCGGTGGGCATCGCCTGCGTGGTGTACGTGGTCCTGCGCGGGGAGCTGCCCCTGATCGTGGTCCCCCACCGCATGATCGGCGGCATGGACTCGTTCCTGCTGCTGGCGATGCCCCTCTTCGTGCTGGCCGGCGACCTCATGAACACCGGCGGCATCACCGAGCGCCTCGTGGGCTTCGCGCGGGCGCTGGTGGGCCACATCCGCGGCGGCCTCGGCATGACCACGGTGGTGAGCGAGTACCTCTTCTCCGGCATCTCCGGCTCCTCGGCGGCCGACGTCTCCGCGGTCGGCTCGCTGCTGATCCCGGCCATGACGCGCGCGGGGTATCGCAAGGAGCTCGCGGTCTCCATCGTGGCGGCCGCCTCCGCGATGGGGGTGCTGGTGCCCCCGTGCCTGATGATGGTGGTGCTCGCGAGCCTGACCGACCTCTCGGTGGCGGCCCTCTTCATGGCCGGCTTCCTGCCCGCGGCAGCCATGGCCCTCCTCCTGATGGGGCTGATCTACGTGCAGGCGCGGCGGGAGAACCTGCCGCGCGAGCCGCGGCCGTCCGGGCGGGAAGTGCTGCGCGCGTGCGCGCGGGGCACGCTGCCCCTCGTCGCGCCGGTGATCATCCTGGGCGGGATCCTGGGCGGCATCGTCACACCCACCGAGGCCGCGGTGCTCGCGGTGCTCTACGCGCTCGTGCTCGGGCTCGTCATCTACCGCGAGATCCGCCCGCGCGACCTCATGCCGCTCCTAATCAACACCGCCTCGCTCACCGGCATGGTGATGCTGCTGGTGGGCACCGCCTCGGTGCTCTCGTGGATCTTCGCGGCCCAGGGCATCCCGCGGCTGATCGCGGGCGTCCTGCTCGGGTTGTCGTCCGACCCGACCCTGGTGCTCCTGGTGACCATCCTGGTGTTCGTGCCCCTGGGGGCGATCCTCGAGGGCGTGCCCGCGATGATCATCCTGGTGCCGGTGTTCTTCCCGATCATCGCGCGCTTCGGCATCGATCCCTTGCACTACGGGACGCTGGTGGTCGCGGCGCTCGGGCTCGGCCTGTTCATCCCGCCCTTCGGCGTCGGCTTCTTCATCGCCTGCGCGCTCGGCCGCACCAGCGTGGAGGGCGCCGCGCGCGCCTACCTCCCCTACGTGGTCGTGCTGCTGGTCGGCCTGCTCCTGGTCGCGTTCGTGCCGTGGATCACGCTGATCGTGCCGCGGCTGATGAATCTCTGAGAGGCGCGCCCATGCTCCACACCCTCCGGGCCACCCCCGAGACGTGCTTCTGGGGGTTCTTCGACGCGGCGCTGCCGCCGGTCCTGCGCGTGCGCTCGGGCGACCTCGTGCGGATCGAGACGCTCACCCATCAGGCCGGGGACGCGCCCGACCTCATGATGGACGATGGCGTCAAGGCGGTCTACGACGCGATCCCGATCGCCACCCGCGGCCCCGGCGTGCACGTGATGACCGGGCCCATCCACGTGGAGGGCGCGCGGCCCGGCGACACGCTCGAGATCCGCGTGCTCTCGATGGAGCCGCGCCTGGCCTACGGCACCAACATCGCGGCGTGGTGGGGCCACCTCTACGACGACTTCGCCAAGGAGCGCATCACGATCTACCGGATCGACGCGGCCGCCGGCCTCGCGCGCGCCGCGTTCGCCTTCGACTACACGACGACGCCGCGCTACGAGCAGCCCGGCATCATCGTGCCGCCCGACGCGGGCGCCCGGCGGCCCGCGCTGGCCAACGTGGTCGTCCCGCTCCGTCCCCACTTCGGGGTGGGCGGCGTCGCCCCGCGAGAAGCGGGCCGGCTCAACAGCATCCCCCCTCGTGAGTTCGGCGGCAACGTGGACAACTGGCGCTTCGGCCCGGGCGCGGCCATGTACTACCCGGTCTTCCAGCCGGGCGCGCTCTGCTATCTCGGTGATCCCCACATGGCGGAGGGCGACGGGGAGCTCTCCGGCACCGCGATCGAGGCCTCGGCCAACGCGGTCGTGCAGATCTCGGTCCGGAAGGACCTGCGCCTGACGACTCCGATGCTCGAGACGCCCACGCACTGGATCGCGCACGGCTTCGACGAGGATCTCGACCGCGCGATGAAGGCGGCGGCGCGCGCCCTGCTCGCCTTCCTGGTCGACCAGCGCGGGCTGAGCCGCGACGACGCCTACTCGCTGATCTCGGTGGCGGGTGATTTCGGGGTGACCCAGGTGGTGGACCAGCGCCAGGGCGTGCACGGCATGATCGCCAAGAATCTCTTCCTGCCGGGAGCCCCATGGCCCACGACCTGATCGTCCGCGGCGGCCTCGTGGCCACCGCCACCGACGCGGTCGTCGCCGATCTCGGCATCCGCGGCGGCCGCATCGCGACCATCGACCAGGGCCTGCCGGGGAACGGCCGGGAGGTCGACGCGCGCGGGCTCGTGGTGGTGCCGGGCGGGGTGGACGTGCACACCCACCTGGATCTGGACCTGGGCGGCACGCGCACCGCGGACGACTTCGAGTCCGGCACCGCGGCCGCGGCCTGCGGCGGCGTCACCACGATCTGCGACTACGCGTGGCAGACGAAGGGGAACACGCTCGCGGGGACGATCGAGACGTGGAAGGCCAAGGCCGCCGGGCGGGCCCACGTGGACTATGGCTTCCACGTGATCCTGTCGGAGGCCACCGACGCGATCCTGCGCGAGCTGCCCGCGCTGGTGGGCGCGGGGTTCCCGAGCGTCAAGGTCTTCACCATCCGGGAGTTCGGCCTGCCCGACGAGGCGCTGCTGCGCGTGATGCGGGCGGCGCGCGCGGCGGGCGCGCTCGTCAACGTGCACTGCGAGAACAGCGACGTGCTCGACCTGGCCCAGGCCGACCTGATCGCGGCGGGGCGCACCGACCCGCGCCACTACGCGTCGAGCCGCCCCGCGCTGGCCGAGGTGGAGGCCACCCGCCGGGTGATCGACTACGCGGAGCTGGTGGACGCCGAGGTGTACATCGTTCACATGTCCTGCTCCGGCGCCGCGGAGGCGCTGCGGGCCGCGCGCCGCCGGGGCCTGCGCGTATGGGGCGAGACGCGCCCGATCTACCTGGGGCTCACCGACGAGGCGTACGCCAAGGGCGGTGTCGAGGCCGCCAAGGTATGCGGGGCCCCGCCGCTCCGTACCGACCGCGACCTGGAAGCGCTCTGGGACGCACTGCGCTCCGGAGACATCCAGACCATCGGCAGCGACAACACGTCCTGGACGGTGAAGCAGAAGGCCGAGGGCGCCGCCGACTTCCGCAAGATCCCGTACGGCGTGCCCGGACTCGAGACCGAGATGCGGGTGGTCTACTCGGAGGGCGTGGCCCGGGGGCGGATCTCGCTGCAGACCTTCGTCTCCGCGTTCGCGACCACGCCCGCGAAGCTCTTCGGCCTCTACCCTCGAAAAGGCACCATCGCGGTGGGCAGCGACGCGGACCTGCTGCTGCTGGATCCGGCGGGCGCGCAGACCATCGACGAGCGAACCCTCCACTCGCGCGCCGGCTACGACCCCTTCCACGGCTTCGAGATCCGGGGCGTGCCGCGGCTCACGCTCTCGCGCGGGGAGGTCATTGCCCGCGACGGGCAGCTCCTGAGCCGGCCGGGACGCGGCCAGCTCGTGCTCCGGCAGCGCGCGCGGGGCTAGGCCGCCCCCTCAGGGGGTGGGTCAGCGCGCGGGCGCGGGGTGAGTCTTGACCCAGTGCTGAGCGATGTCCACGCGGCGGGTGAACCAGACATCCTTGTGGCTGCCGATGTAGTCGAGCGCGCGCTCGAGGCCGGCCGCGCGCGACGGGTGGCCGATCAGCCGCAGGTGCAGCCCGAGCGACATCATCTTGGGCTGGGTCCGGCCCTCGCGGTAGAGCACGTCGAAGCCGTCCTTCACGAACGTGAAGTAGTCGTCCGCGGTGAAGAAGCCGCCGCTGCCGAACTTGGAGTCGTTGGCGGTGAGGCTGTAGGGCACGACCAGGTGCGGCTTCTCGCTCACGCGCACCCAGTAGGGCAGCTCGTCGTTGTAGGCGTCGGAGTCGTAGAGGAAGCCGCCCTCCTCCACCACCAGCCGCCGGGTGTTCACGCTGGGGCCGTAGCGGCAGTACCAGCCGAGCGGCCGCTCGCCCACCGTCGTCTTCATGGACTCGACCGCCATCCGGATGTGCTTGCGCTCCTCTTCCTCGCTGAGCTCGTAGTGCTTGACCCAGCGCCAGCCGTGCGAGCAGACGTCCCACCCCGACTCGCGGATCGCCGCGGCGACCGCCGGGTTGCGCTCGAGCGCGAGCGCGCAGCCGAACACGGTGAGCGGCAGCCCGCGCTCCTTGAAGATGCGCTGCACGCGCCAGAAGCCGACCCGGCTGCCGTACTCGAACAGTCCTTCGGCGGCGAGGTCGCGGCCCTTGACGCCGTAGTTCGCGGCTCCCGACTCGGTCAGCGTGCTCTCCGAGAAGCCGTCGTCGGCCGCGTTGTACTCGGAGCCCTCCTCGTAGTTCATCACGAAGTTCACTGCGATCCGCGCCCCGCCCGGCCACTGCGGGTGAGGGGGATTGCCGGCGTAGCCCACGAGATCGCGCGGGGAGGCGGTGGTCATGACGTGGCTCCCTCGGGGAGGACGATGGTGAGCGGGGTGGTGACCGGGACGAACTCCTCGTCGCCAGCGGTGCCGTCGCGCCACATGAGGACCGCGAACGAGGCCGGGCTGTCCAGCACTGTGACCGGGTGGTGCCACGTGCCCATCGCGTAGGTGACGCCCTGGCCGGCGCGGGCCACGAAGGCGCGCAGCCGGGAGAGGTCCGGGCCGCCGCCGGGGGCGTCGAGCGTGGCCAGCACCAGGTAGCGAGAGACGTGGAGAGGCACGAAGGTCTGGGAGGAGTGCTCGTGGCGCTCCAGCACCTTGACCTCCATCGGGAACGTGGCCTTCGGCTCCACGGTGGCGACCGAGAGGCTGACCGGCGCGTGGGCGCGCCCGTTCGCGAGGGTGTCGCTCAGGTACACCCGGCCCGGTACGGGCGGACCCTCCAGCACGGCCCCGAAGGGCTTGAACGCTTCCGCGGTGAGCGGCTCGGCGACGATGCGCATCAGGAGATCCTCCGTGTGAGCCCCACCACCCGGTCCATGATCACCACGAGCAGGGCGGTGGAGAAGATGAGCACGCCCGACACCGCGGCGGTGCGGACGTCGAGCGTGGACTCCAGCATGCTCCACATGCGGATCGGCAGCACGTCGGTCTCGGGGCCCGCCAGGAACAGGGAGACCGACACGTTGTCCAGCGAGGCCATGAAGGCGATGAAGGCCCCGGCCAGGATGCCCGGCCGGATGACGGGCAGGGTCACGCGCCGGAACGTGTAGAAGGCGCCCGCCCCGAGGCTCGCCGAGGTGTCGAGCAGCCCGCGGTCGAGCTGCGAGAGGCTCGCGATGGTGGTGCGCAGGATGAACGGCACGATCACCGCCACGTGGCCCACGATCATCAGCGGGATCGAGAGCGGCAGCCCGAGCGTGCTGAAGAACATCAGCGCGGCCAGCCCGAAGGCGAGGGTGGGCAGGACCAGCGGCGACATGAAGACCGCGTCCAGGGCCTGGGCCCACCACGTGCGCCGGCCCGCGATGGCCAGCGCGGCCGCGGTGCCGAGCACGACCGCGACCGCGGTCGAGCAGAACGCGATCAGCACGCTGTTCCAGGCCGCCATGTGGATCTGGACGGACTGGATCGGGTCGAAGAGGCTCCGGTACCAGCGCAGGGACAGCGCGGGGGGCGGGAAGCGGAGCGAGCGCGAGTCGGTGAACGAGGTGATCAGCACCACCAGCACCGGGACCACCAGGATCAGCAGCGCGATCGCGCTCAGCAGGCCGAGCACGACCCGGTAGGAGATGTCGCCGCCGCTCGATCGCCGCGCCATCCTAGCCGTTCGCGAGCGCGCGGCTGCGGCGCCCGAGCACGTTGAGCGTGGTGACCACCGCGAGGACCGAGAACAGCAGGATCATGGAGATGGTCGCGGCGAACGGCCAGTTGAAGAGCGTGGTGGCCTGCTGCCAGATGTAGAACGGCATCAGCACCATGCGGCCGCCGCCGATGATGGTCTGCGACACGAAGGCGGTGACCGAGCTCGCGAAGACGAGCAGGCAGCCCGCGAGCAGCCCGGGCAGGGAGAGCGGCAGGGTCACCCGGAAGAGGGTGCGCCAGCGCCCGGCCCCGAGCGCGGCGGAGGCGTCCTTCAGGTTCGGGTCGAGCCGTGACATGACGCTGATGAGCGGCAGCAGCATGAGCGGCATCTCGATCTGGGAGAGCGCCACCACGAGCCCCATCTCGGTGTGGAGCAGGCGCAGCGGCGCCGCCACCAGACCCAGGGTGACCAGGGCGTAGTTGACCAGGCCCTCGCGCCCCAGAATGACGATCCAGGCGAAGGTGCGTACCACCACGCTGGTGAGGAGCGGCAGCACGATGATGAAGAGCAGCACCGGCTGCAGGCGCCTCGGGGCCTCCATGAACAGCACCCCGAGCGGCACCCCGATGCACGCGGTGAGAGCGACCGTCTTCACCCCGAGCAGCAGGGTCTGGCCCAGCACGCTCCAGTTGAACGAGTCGCCCGCGAACTTGGCGTACTGGACCGCTCCCCAGCCCTCGAACTGCGGCGTCACCCGCAGGCTGATGCCCGCGAGCAGCGCCAGCGGCGCGAAGAAGAAGAACAGGAAGAAGCACGCGAGGGGCAGGGCCAGCAGCCCCTCGCGCGCCCGGGGCGCGGCGGCTCGGCGCTCGACTATTGCCGGATCTCCTTGTTGAAGCGCTCGATCCATGCCGCGCGGTGCGGGTTGATCTGCCGCCAGTCGTGGTGGACGAAGCTCGCCAGCTCCGCGTGCGACTTGACGATGTCGCTCGGGAAGTCGGGCTGGAGCGACACGTTCTTGTTCACCGAGAGGAGCCCGTGGGGCGGCTTCTGCAGCGCGGACTGCACCTCGGTGGAGAGCACGGTGTCGATGAACTTGTAGGCGTTGTCCTTGTTGGCCGCGTTCTTGACCACGTGCAGCGTGGTGTAGAAGGCGATCGGCCCGGTCTCGGGCTTCACGAACTCGATATCCACCCCGCGCCCCTTGAGGGTCGAGACGGTCTGGTAGTTCGTGTAGGTCACGTCCATCTGTCCCTGCTGGAAGAGGGTGTTGACCGCCACCGGGTTCTGGGCGATCACCGCCACGTGGGGCAGCCACTTCTTGAGCTGCTCGAAGGCGGGGTCCACGTTGGTGAGCGAGCCGCCGTAGAGCTTCGAGATCTCGATCAGCGAGGAGGTGCCGAAGGTGGTGCCGAAGCCCGAGATGCCGACCTTGCCGTTGTACTTGGCCTCGAAGAGATCCTTCCAGCCCTTGGGACGGTCCACCTTCTTGGGGTTGTAGGCGATGCCCACGATCTGCGCGGCCACCGACACGCCCCAGTCGTCGTAGAACGCCTTCTGCAGGTGCACGATGTTCTTGCACCGCCCCGGCTCGAACTTGTCGATGAGGCCGTCCTCGGCCGCGACCACCACCGGGCCCGGGTCGAGCATGAACACGTCGAGCGGCGGGGTTGCGCGCGAGGCCTTCACCTTCGCCACCTGGTCGAGCGACAGCAGCGGGGTCAGGACGGTGTCCACGTCCGAGCCCTTCTTGAGCGCGGGCAGCACCACCGCGCGGTAGGCTTCCTCCCACGGGCCCGGGTAGGCGGGGGCGACGACGCGGCCGGCGGCGGCCACGAATCGGGGCTGGATGGCCATGGTGGTGGCCAGGACCGCGCCGCCGGCGAGCAGCGCGCGCCGCGTGATGATGGAGCTGTGCATGGGATGCCTCCTCAGGAAGTGGCCGGCTCGGCCGGCGCAGGGAATAGGGACACGGCGGACGGCGTGACGATGCTGCAGTACAGCGCGGCGCCCGCCTCGCCCGGCGCCGCCAGGCTCTCGCGCGGCTCGGTGACCTTGAGCGACTCGCCCGCGCGGGTGACCACCTCGCTCACGGTCTGCGCGCCGACCGGCATGCGGATGCGCAGCTCGACCGGCCAGCGCCCGGGGCCGGGCGCGGCGTGCAGGCGCAGGTTCTCGGGGCGCGCGGAGACCACCACGCGCTTACCCTCGAGCCCGGCGGGCAGCTCCAGGGTGACGCCGGCCTCGAGCGCCACCGCGCACGTGGAGCCCGCGCGGGAGACGATCTCGCCCGCGAGCAGGTTGGCGGTGCCCACGAAGCTGTTGACGAAGAGCGTGCGCGGCCGGTCGTAGACCTCGACCGGGCTCGCGAACTGCTCCACGCGGCCGCGGTGCATGACCGCGATGCGATCGGCCAGGCTCATCGCCTCCTCCTGGTCGTGGGTGACCAGGATCGCGGTGATCCCGAACTGGCGCTGCAGCCGCTTGACCTCGATCTGCATGTCCAGGCGCAGGTTCTTGTCGAGCGCGCCGAAGGGCTCGTCGAGCAGCAGGATGCGCGGCTCCACCGCGAGGGCCCGGGCCAGGGCGACGCGCTGCTGCTGGCCGCCCGAGAGTTGGCGCGGCATGCGGTCGGCGAGGGCCTCGAGCTGCACGGTGGCGAGCATGCGCGCGACCCGCTCGCGGATCCGCTCGCGCGCGGCGCGCCGGGCTCGCAGGCCGTAGGCCACGTTCTCGTACACCGTCATGTGCGGGAAGAGGGCGTAGTTCTGGAAGACCACCCCGATGTCGCGGCGGCTCGCGGGCAGATGATCGATCGAGCGGCCGTCCACCCGGACCGTGCCCGCGGTGGGCACGATGAAGCCGCCGATGATCCGCAGGAGGGTGGTCTTGCCGCAGCCGCTGGGGCCGAGCAGGGCGATCAGCTCGCCCGCCTCGACGGGCAGGCTGACGCCGTCCACCGCGAGGGTCGCGCCGAAGCGGTGGGTGATCGACTCGAGCTGGACGCTGTGGCCCGCTCGGCGGGCCTCGGCCTGGGTGACCACGGCGGTGGGATCAGCCACGAACGTGCATCCGTAACTTCACGTAGCGTGCCTTGACGATGATGGCGGGCATCCTACCACAGGCGTGGCGGGCGGGTTATGCTGCGTGCGGGCGCCGCCCCGCGGCGCCGATCTCAGCCTGGAGGTCACGCCCATGGCCGTCGGCCCGCTCCGTCCCACCGCGCTCGAGATCGATCTCGACGCGGCCGCCGGGAACCTGCGCGCGGTCCGGGGCCTCGTCGGCCCCGCGCGCAAGATCTTTGCCGTGATCAAGGCCGACGGCTACGGCTACGGCGCCGCCGAGATGGGCGCGGTGTTCGTGCGGAGCGGCGCCGACTACCTCGCGGTGGCCGACGTGACCGAGGGCATCCGGCTCCGCGCGCGGGGCATCACCGCGCCGGTCCTGGTGTATCCGAACTCCCTTCCGGCCGCGGCGGCGGATACCCTCGCCCACCGCCTGATCCCGACCCTGGTGGATCTCGACGCCGCGCGGGCGTATGACGAGGCCGCGACCGGCCCCTGCGACGTCTTCGTCAAGATCGACGTCGGCCTCGAGCGTCTCGGCGTGCCCGCGGACCAGGCGGTCAAGACGATCCTCGCGATGCTCGAGCTGCGCCACCTCCGCCTCGGCGGGCTGTGCGCGCACCCCCACTCCGAGGTCGGCGGCGATCCCGCGTACGCCGACTGGCAGCTCGGCCGGTTCACCGCGGTGGTGGACGAGCTGGAGGCCCGCGGGGTGCGGGTGCCGGTGCGGCTCCTCGCCGCGAGCCCGTTCCTCCTGCGCTTCCCGCACACCTATCTCAACGCGGTGGACCCCGGGCGCATGCTGTACGGCATCACGTTCC
>DATFGS010000778.1:0-5728 GCA_035249225.1 Candidatus Methylomirabilota bacterium
GAGATGCGCCGCACCGTGAACGAGGCGCCGGTGCCGCCGCCGCGGCGGCGGATGCATACCCCCTCGAACGCCTGCAGCCGCTCCTTCTCACCTTCCACGACCTTCACCATCACCTTCACGGTGTCCCCGGGCCGGAAGCCGGCGCGGTCCTTCTTGAGATCACCCGCCTCGACGATTCGGATCGCTTCCATGATCTGACGCTCCTTGCTCGATGATTAGTCCAGGAGATCCGCCGGGCTCCGGCCCTGCCGGAACGCGTCGGTCCACTTCTGCTCTTCCGGGGTGAGGTCGGCGGTCTCCAGGAGATCCGGCCGGCGCTGCCACGTCCGCCACAGCGACATCAGGGTGCGCCAGCGCGCGATGCGGCCGTGATCGCCCGAGCGCAGCACCTCGGGCACCGCCGCGCCGCGGAAGACCTCGGGTCGCGTGTACTGAGGGTGCTCGAGGAGTCCCCGCGCGAAGGAATCGTGGGCGGGCGCGTCCTCGTCGCCCAGCACGCCGGGCAGCAGACGGGTGACCGCGTCCGCCACCACCAGCGCGGCCGGCTCACCCCCGGTCAGCACGTAGTCGCCGATGGACAGCTCCTCGTCCACGAGCTGCTCGCTCACCCGCTCGTCCACGCCCTCGTAGCGGCCGCACACGAGCACCAGATGCGGCCGGCGGGCCATCTCCCGCGCCACCGCCTGGCTGAAGGGGCGCCCGGCCGGGCCCAGCAGGATGACGTGGGCGGCGGCTCCACTGGCCGCCCGCAGCGTGTCGATGGCCGCGGCCAGCGGCTCCGGCTTGAGGATCATGCCGCCGCCACCGCCGAAGGGCGGCTCGTCGGTCACCCGGTGCCGCCCGGCCGCGTGATCCCGGAGATCGTGCACGCGGATATCCACGAGGCCGCGCGCGCGCGCGCGGCCCAGGATGGACTCGGCGAGCGGCGCCTCGAGCATCCCCGGGAACAGGGTCACGATGTCGATCCTCACAGCTCGAGCAGCCCTTCCGGCGGATCGATGACGATCCGGTGATCCGCCACGCTGACCTCCAGCACGATCTCCGGCACCGCGGGGATGAGCCGCCGCCGGGTCCCGTCGTCCACCAGCCACAGCTCCTGGGCGCCCGGCTCCACGCCCACGAAGCGGCCCACCTCGCGCCCGTCGCGCGTCTCGACCACCGCTCCCTCGAGCTGCCACGGGTAGAAGCTGCCTTCCACCGGAGGCAGGACCTCCTCGCGCCCCACCGCGAGCAGCCGCCCGCAGAACCGCCGCGCCGCCTCCGGCGAATCCACACCGTCCATCCGGAGATAGACGGTGTCTCGCTCGAATCGGCACGTGGCGATGCGACACGGCTCGCGCCGGTCTCCGACGGGCTCCCACAGCGTGCACGACATGTGCGCCTTGAACCGCTCGCGGGGCCGGTCGGTGAGCGGACGCACCTTGACCTCACCGCGGAGCCCGTAGGGCCGCAGCACCTCGCCGATCGTCACGAGGGGCGCTCCCGTCACCTGTCCGCTACGCCTTGACCGCGCCCGCGGCCTTTCGCGCCCGCGCCAGCAGGGTCTTCACGGTGTTGGAGGGCTGGGCCCCCTTGTCGATCCAGGCCTGGGCCTTGTCGACCTCGATCTTGATGGTGGGCGGCTCGGTGAGCGGGTTGTAGTGCCCGAGCACCTCGATGAACTTGCCGTCCCGCGCCGCGCGCGAATCCGCCACCACGACGCGGTAGGCCGGCTTCCGCGTCGTTCCCGTCCGTCTCAGCCTGATGTGCACCGCCACTGGTCACCTCTCTGTTCGGTTGTCGTGATGCTGCGTGGTCCGGGGCTCAGCGCGGCAGGAAGGGCAGGGCTCCCTTGAACTTGCCCATCCGCCCCTCCATGCTCTTGAGCCCCTTCATCATCTTCCGGAGCTGGGCATACTGCTTGAGCAGCCGGTTCACGTCCGAGACGCTCGTGCCGCTCCCCCGCGCGATGCGGGCGCGGCGGCTGCCGTTGATGACCGACGGCTCGCGCCGCTCGTGCGGCGTCATCGACGCGATGATGGCCCCGTACCGGTCCAGCTCCCGCTCCTCGCCGGCCATCTCCTTGGGCAGCCCCTTCGCGCCCTTGAAGAACGGCACCATGTCCATGAGCTGCCCCAGCGGGCCCATGGAGCGGAGCTGCTTGAGCTGGGTGGCGAAGTCCTCCAGCGTGAACGCGTCGTCGCGGATTTTCTGGGCGAGCGCTTCCGCCTGCCCGGCGTCCACCGTGGCCTGGGCCTTCTCCACCAGCGACAGGACGTCGCCCATGCCGAGGATGCGCTGGGCCAGGCGGTCCGGGTGAAAGGGCTCGAGCGCGTCCGTCTTCTCGCCCACGCCGACGAAGGCGATGGGCCGGCCGGTGACCTGGCGGACCGAGAGGGCGGCGCCCCCGCGGGCGTCGCCGTCCATCTTGGTGAGGACCACCGCGTCGATACCGATCGCCGCGTTGAACTTCTCGGCCACCGTGACCGCATCCTGGCCGGTCATCGCGTCCACCACCAGCAGGACGTGGTGCGGGGCCACCGAGCGCTTGATCGCCCGCAGCTCCTCCAGCATCTCCTCGTCGATGTGCAGACGGCCCGCGGTGTCGAGGATGAGGGGAGACAGGCCCCGGCGCGCCGCCTCGTCCCGGGCCGCCGCGCAGATCTCCACCGGGCGCTGCGTGGCCTCGCCCACCACCGGGATCCCGAGCTGGGCGCCGAGGGTCTTGAGCTGGTCCACCGCCGCGGGCCGGTACACGTCGGCGGCCGCGAGGAGTGGATGCTGCCCCTGCTTCTGGAAGTGGCGCGCGAGCTTCGCGGCGCTGGTCGTCTTGCCGGAGCCCTGCAGGCCCACCAGCATCACCACGGTCGGGGGATGGGGCGCCATCGCCAGCCGGTGGGCGGAGCCGCCGAGCAGCTCCACCAGCTCGTCGCGCACCACCTTGACCACCTGCTGGCCGGGCGTCAGCGACTGGAGCACGTCCTGCCCGACGGCCTTAACGCGGACCCGGTCGATGAAGCCCTTCACGACCTTGAAATTGACGTCCGCCTCCAGCAGAGCCACGCGCACTTCGCGCAGGGCCTCCTGGATGTTCTCCTCCGTCAACCGGCCGAATCCGCGGAGCCGATCGAGGATGCCGGTCAGACGATTGGTCAGGCTATCGAGCATCGAGTTCTACCGCCAGGGGACAGGTTTGTGGAAACGCTAAAGGATACTGGCGAGGCAGGAAAAAGTCAAGCCCTTCTCGGTACTTCCGACGCACTCCGCAGGGCGACCAGCGCGGCGCCCGGATCGGGGGCCCCGAAGATGGCGGAGCCGGCCACCAGGACCCCGGCGCCGGCCTGGGCGAGCGCGCCGGCATTGTCGGCCTTCACTCCCCCGTCCACCGAGACCAGCACCGGCCGGTCGGCGAGTATGGTCCGGAGGCGCCGGATCTTCTCGTAGGCGCCGGGAATGAACGACTGCCCGCCGAAGCCGGGGTTCACCGACATCACCAGGACCAGGTCCAGATCGTCGAGGACGTACTGGAGCGCCTCGGGCGGGGTGGAGGGGTTGAGCGCGGCGCCGGCCCGGGCCCCCGCTTCGCGGATCAAGGTCAGCGTCCGCTCGAGGTGAGCGGAGGCCTCCACGTGCACGGTGACGTAGTCGGCACCCGACCGGACATAGGTCTCCACCCAGCGCTCGGGCTCCTCGATCATGAGGTGGACGTCCAGCGGCAGGCGCGTCCGCTTCCGGATCGACTCGATCACCGGCGGGCCGATGCTGAGGTTGGGCACGAAGTGCCCGTCCATGACGTCCACGTGGAGCAGGTCCGCCCCGGCCGCCTCCACCCGCGCGATGGCCTCGCCGAGCGCGGCGAAGTCGGCGGACAGGATGCTGGGCGCGATCTTCATGATGCGACGACCTTACCCCAAAGCGCCGAGGGCCGCAAAGGGCGGGTCAGGACCGCGGCCTCCGGATCAGCCGCACCGCGGTGAAGCCGTCGGTGCCGTGGACGTGGGGCAGGCACCGGATGACCCCGCCCGCGTCCGGCGCGACCGGGAACGCGGGGGGCGCGTCCAGGCGCCAGTCGGGATGCTCGGCGAGGAAGGCCTGCACGATCGCGTCGTTCTCCTCCGGCTCGAGCGAGCAGGTGGCGTAGACGAGGCGGCCGCCCGGCCTGGCGAGCCCGGCCGCCGCGGTGAGAATGCCCCGCTGCTTCTCGGCGAGCCGGGCCAGCTCCGGCTCCTCGCGCTTCCACTTCACGTCGGGATTTCGGCGCAGCACGCCCAGGTTCGAGCACGGCGCGTCCACCAGCACCCGGTCGCAGCGGCCCTTCCAGCGTCCCGACACCGAGGCCACGCCGCCCGCGTGCGCCTCGACGATGGAGACGCCGAGCCGGGCGACCGCCTTGGTCAGGAGCCCCAGGCGCCCCGCGTGCGGGTCCATGGCGATGATGCGGCCGCGGTTGCCCATGAGCTGCGCCAGGTGGGTGGTCTTGGTCCCGGGCGCGGCGCAGGTGTCCGCGATCAGCTCGCCGGGCTGCGGATCGAGCAGGCGCGCGATCAGCATCGACGCCTCGTCCTGGATCACGCACCAGCCGGACGCGAAGGCGGCCCAGCGCCCGACGCCGCCCCGGCGGACGATGAGGCCGTCCGGCGCGAGCAGCGTGGGGTCGGTATCGGCCAGCTCCTCGTCGCGGAGCCGGGTCGCGAGATCCTCGCGGGAGATGCGGAGGGTGTTCGCGCGGATGGTGACGGGCGGGCGCTCGTTCAGTCCCGCCATGAGCCGCTCCGCCTCCTCCAGGCCGTAGCGGGCGACCCAGCGCGCGGCCATCCAGTCGGGGAACGACCAGCGGATCGCGGCCGCCTCGACCGGATCGGCGGGGAGGCGGGGCGCGGCGGGCGCCCGCGTGAGGGCGCGCAGCACCGCGTTGACGAACTCCGCGGGCCCCGGGTTGCGCGACTTGAGCCGCGCGATGCTCACCGCCTCGTCCACCGCGGCCCACCGCGGCACCCGATCGAGGAAGAGGAGCTGATACGCGGTGAGGCGCAGCACCGCGCGCACCCAGGGGTCGAGCTTGGCGAGCGGGCGGTTGAGATGCGGGGTGAGGCGCCAGTCCAGGTGGCGGCGCCAGCGCAGCGTGCCGTAGACGATCTCGGTGCATAGCCCCGCGTCGCGCGCGTCGAGGTGCGCGCGATCGAGCGCCGCCTCGAGCGCGAGATCGGCGAACGCGCGGTCCCGCTCCACGCGCACCAGGATGTGGAGCGCCTCGTAGCGCGCCTGGGACACCGGTCCCGCCTTGAGGATCGGGCTCACGAGGTGGGCTCGCCGACGCGGGCGCCGGGCGCCAGGCGCGCGCCGCGGAGGAAGTCGGCCCACCGCATCGCCTTGCGGTTCTCGGGCTGCACCTCGAGGGGGAGGAGCAGGCCGTCGCCGGTGGTGATGGCGAGCGTGCCGGGCCCCTGAGGGGAGGAGGGGGAGCAGGGGACGAGGGTGCCGGACGGTGCGGTCACCGCGGGCAGGGCGGTCGCGCGCCAGATCAGGAGCCGGCCGGCCGGCGTGATGAGCGTGGCGCCCGGCCACGGGTTGCAGCCCCGCACGCGGTTGACGAGATCGCGCGCGGGCTCCGCGGGACGGAGCCAGCCATCCTCCTTCTTGAGTCGCGGGGCGAGTGTGGCCTTCGCGTGGTCCTGCGGGATGCGGGGCAGCGTGTCGATGCCCTCGAGCGTCCGCAGCAGGAGCCGCGCGCCGATCTCCGCCAGGCGCG
>DATFGS010000779.1:0-1601 GCA_035249225.1 Candidatus Methylomirabilota bacterium
CTCTCCCGCCCGGTAGATCGCGTAGAGGGCCACGTCCGGCGAGGCGCTCGGATTCCAGGCGAGCCGCACCGCGCCCGGCGACGGCACCCCGAGCAGGTTGGCGGGCGCGACGGGCGGCGTGGTGTCGGCGGCGGCGATGACCACCGCGGCCGAGGTCTCGCCGGTGGCGCTCACCGCCGGATCCACGCGCACCGCGCGCACCGCGTAGCGGTAGTCGGTGTCGTTGTCCACGCCCTCGTCGGTGAACGTGGTGCCCTCCACCGGGCGGGGCGTGATCGCGGCGAGCGTGCCCTCCCCGCCCGCGCCGCGCAGCACCACGTAGCGGAGGTCGCCCGGAGCCGGCGAGCCGTCCACCATCTCCACGGGCGGCTGCCAGGTGAGGCGGATGCGCCGATCGCCCGGCGAGGCGCTGAGCGCGCGGGGCGCCTTCGGGGCGGCCAGGTACGGGATCACCAGGCGCTCGGAAGGCCCGCTGCTCCGCCCGAGCGCATCCTCGGCGGTGACCACGTAGACGTAGCGGCGGCCGATCGAGAGCGCGCGCCGGTCCACCCACGTCACCGCGGTGCCCTGCACGGTCGCGGGCGCGGGGTTGTCGGTCCGGATCGTGGCGATCTCGTCGTAGCCCACCACGCGGCCGGAGGAGAGCATCGCCGCCTTGGGCTCGCCGCCGTTGGTCTCCTCGCGGCGGTAGAGCTTGTAGAGCGCGATCGAGCGCAGGCGCGAGCCGTCCACGCGGGTGCCGGGTCCGGTCCACCCCACCACGACACTCTGCTCGTCGACCGCGCCGTGCAGGCCGGTGGCCCCCGCAGGCACGCGCAGCTCGGGAGCGATCGGCGGCCCCTTCTTGCCGCAGGCCACCAGGGCGCTCGCGGCCAGGAGCAGCAGCAGCGCCCCCCGCGCGCCCGCCCTCACGCGCCCGGCCTGTTCGCGAGCAGGGCCTTCGCCTGCTCGAGCTGCCGGCGGACCGCGTCCGGGGCGGTGCCGCCGATCACCGCGCGGGCGCGCAGCGAGGCCTCCACCGTGAGCGCCGGGTAGACGTCGGCCCCGATCAGCGGGGAGAACTGGCGCAGCTCCTCGAGCGGCAGGTCGCCGAGCTCGCGGCCGCGCGCGATGGCGTGGCGCACCGCGCGGCCCACCACCTCGTGGGCGTCGCGGAAGGGCAGGCCCTGGCGGACGAGGTAGTCCGCGAGATCGGTGGCGGTGGAGTAGTGGGCCCCCGCGGCGTCGCGCATGCGGTCGATCCGGAAGGTCAGCGAGCCGAGCATCGGCGGCAGCACGCGGAAGATCGCCTCGAGCGTGTCCACCGTGTCGAAGAGCGGCTCTTTGTCCTCCTGCATGTCCGAGTTGTAGGTGAGGGGAAGCCCCTTCATGACGGTCAGCGCGGCGGTGAGGTTGCCGTAGAGCCGGCCGGTCTTGCCCCGGATCAGCTCGGCCACGTCCGGGTTCTTCTTCTGCGGCATGATGGACGAGCCGGTCGCGAAGGCGTCCGGGAACTCCACGAAGCCGAACTCCGCCGTCGCCCACAGGGTGAGATCCGCGGCGAGCCGCGAGCAGTGCATGCCGAGGATCGCGGCGTGGGACAGGAACTCCACCACGAAGTC
>DATFGS010000780.1:0-1059 GCA_035249225.1 Candidatus Methylomirabilota bacterium
CGACAATCCCGCCGCGGCGGCGGAGGTCCGGAGGAACTGCCGGCGATCGAGGGGGGCGAGCGAGAACGGTGGCCTGGCCATGGCTTCCTCCCGAGCAGGAGGTTCACTCCCGAGCGACGTGGGCGCGTGCAGCATAGGCGAGGCGGGTCGCCTCCCGCAAGAGGCGGTATACTGCCCGCAACCACCCATCAAGGAGGAGGCGCCATGGCTCTCAGAGGGTTCTCCCACATCGGCCTCTCGACACTCGACCTGGACCGGACGCGCGACTTCTACGAGCGCGTGCTCGGGTTCAAGGCGGTGCGCTGCGACATCCTCAAGATCAAGGAGGGAGGCCAGGTCCGCCACATCTTCTTCGACACCGGACGCGATCAGCTCCTCGCCTTCATGGAAGCCAGCGGCGTGCCGGGCGTCCCCGCGGAGTACGACGCGGGGATCAACCGCGGGCTGGGGGTGCCGGGCGCGTTCTACCACTTCGCGTTCGAGGCGGGCAGCGAGGCGGCGCTGATCGACAAGCGCGACGAGCTGCGCGCCCGGGGGGTCGAGGTGACGGACGTGGTGGACCACGACTGGGCCAAGTCGATCTACTTCAAGGATCCCAACGGCATCCAGCTCGAGTTCTGCTGCTACACCCGCAACCTGAATGGGGACGACGCCCACATGCAGCACCGTGCCGAGATCTCGGTCCGCCGCCTGGGGCTGGAGGATCAGGTCGCGCTGAGCTCGGCGAAGCGCTAGCGGCGGGAGCGGCCGCGGGCTCGGGCGATGGGGCGGGTGCTCTACATCGTGGCGCGGGAGCGCCCCGGCCTGCGCGGATACCTGATGACCAGGGCGGGCGCCAGCGTGGCGGACGACGTCGAGATCAAGATGGACGAGCGGCGGGGCGATCGCCGGCGCTCACCCGAGGCGCGGGACCCGGACCGGCGTCGCGCCGAGCGGCGCCGACACCCGAGCGTGGACCGCGACCTTCGCTCCCGCGGTTATGCCACCGTGGTGCAGTCCGAGGCCCGCGCCGCGCGGGCGCGGGGCCCCGCGCGGGAGCCGGCGATGAGGTGGCGCCCC
>DATFGS010000781.1:0-7328 GCA_035249225.1 Candidatus Methylomirabilota bacterium
CCTGGCGCGCGCTGGAGGCGCGCGCGGCCGGGATGGCCCGATGGCTCGCGCGCCAGGGCGTGGGCGCGGGCGACGTGGTCGCGCTGCTCCTGCCCAACACGTGGGGTCTCGTCGCCGCGCTCTGGGGCGGCCTCGCGCTCGGCGCCACGGTGGCCCCCCTCAACCCGCTGCTGGCCGCCGACGAGCGGGCGCGCATCCTCGGCCACCTGGGCCCGAAGGCGGTCGTCGACGCCCCACCCGCCGAGGCGGAGGCCGCGACCATGGCGATCGCGGGCGCGGGCGCGCCCGGCATCATCCTCTATACGTCGGGCAGCACCGGGCAGCCCAAGGGCGCGGTGCTCTCCCACGCCGCGCTCGCCGTCGCCAACGAATCCTGGGCCGGCCCGGTGATGGCGCTCACGCCGGACGATCGCGTGCTGGCCGCGCTGCCCCTCGCCCACTCCTTCGGTCTCAACGGCGCGCTGCTGGCCCCGCTCCTCGCCGGGGTCACGGTGGTGCTGCAGGAGCGCTTCACCCCCGAGGAGACGCTGCGCGCGATCGCCCGGCACCGGGTCACCGTGTTCCCCGGGGTGGCCACGATGTTCGCGCGCATCCTCGAGTCGCCCGCGCTGGCGGGCGCCGACGTCTCGAGCCTGCGCCTCGCGGTCTCCGGCGCGGCGCCCTGCCCGTGGCCGCTGGCCCGCGAGTGGCGGCGGCGCACCGGGGTGCGCATCGTGCGCGGCTACGGCATGACCGAGCTGTTCCGCCCCATCTCTTACCTGGCCGGCGAGGCGACCGATCTGCCGGACGCGATCGGCCGCGCGGTGCCCGGCGTCGAGCTGCGCCTCGTCGCCGACGAGCTGTGGATCCGCTCGCCCGCGGCGATGGACGGCTACCTGCGCGCGCCGGAGGAGACCGCCGCGGTCCTCGACGGCGGCTGGTTCAAGACCGGCGATCTCGCCACCATCTCGCCCGACGGCTTCGTGAGCATCGTGGGCCGCAAGCGCGAGCTGATCCTGCGCGGCGGCTACTCGGTGGTGCCCGGCGAGGTGGAGGCGACGCTGCTCGGCCACCCCGCGGTGGCCGAGGCGGCGGTGATCGGCGTCGCGCACGCGGAGCTCGGCGAGGAGGTGGCCGCGTTCGTGACGTTGCGGTCGCGCGCCGCCGCCGATCCGGACGAGCTGATCGCGTTCTGTCGCGCGCGGCTGGCCGGCTACAAGTACCCGCGGCGGATCACGATCGTGGACGAGCTGCCGAAGAGCGCGACCGGGAAGATCCTGAAGGGGAAGCTGCGGGAGTCGGCCTGATTCCGGGGGAGCAGGCGGCGCGGGGGTGCTCCCCCCGCGCCGCCGCGCCTATGTGAACGCGCGATCCCTCGCGCGGCTGGACACTGCGTGCTTCCTGGAGCTGCGGGTCGGGCCTACTTCTTGACTTCGGGCGCCTTCGTCTCGGGGGCCTTGGTCTCGGGCGCCGCCTTCGCGTCGCCCTCGGCCTTCTTGGCCGCGTGCTTCCGCTTGCCGTGCTGCTTGTCGGCCGACTTGCCGTGCTGCTTGTCCTTCTTCTCCATCTGCATGTCGCCACCCTTCGCGGGAGGCGTGGTCTGCGCGGGCGCGGGGGTCGCCGGGGCCGCCGGGGTCGTCGGGGTCTGCGCCATCGCCGCACCGGCCACGCCGAGCGCGAACACCGTCGCGGTCACGAGAGACATCACACGGGTCTTCATATCGGAGTTGCTCCTCTCTCTACGTTGAGATTTGGTTGTGAGGTTTTGCTTGCCGCTGATTAGTCGAACAGGTGCGTGAAGAAATTCTTCACGCCGTGGCCGAACGATACGGCCCCTTCCTTGGTCTTGGTCCAGGCCGACTTGGCCTCGGGCTCCGCCGCCCGTCCCGCCTCCTTGATCTTCTCCCCCGCCGTCTCGGCGCCCCCGACCACGGTCTTGCCGATGCCCTTGGCGGTGTCCTGCACGCCCTGGCCGATCTGCCGGGCGCCGCTCTCCACCTGCTGCGCGCCCTGCCTGGCCTTGGTGTCGTCGGCCATCGCCGCCGGCGCCGTCGTCAGCGCCAGCGCCAGCACCATGCAGCCCGTGATCCGCTTGATCCTCATCCGCCTCCTCCTTGCCGCTCGTGGGTGTAACGCGGTAACTCCTGGGAAAGTTCAGGGCAACCCACATGCCACCGCGACGGCGCCGCGGCGGAGGCAATCGCGCGCTTACGAGGCGTTTGCCTCTCGTGCGCGACGACGGCGCTGGGAGGAATTACACGGCGGCGTGTAAGGATTACCAGGAGAAGGCGTGGGTCGGCGTCAGCTCCACGATCACCGAATCCGACTCGCCCAGCGCGGCCTCGCGCGGATACTGCGGATATTTTGCGTAGAGGCGCCGGCGCAGGCCGCGGAAGCGCGGGCCCCGCTCGATCACCCGCGCGGTGCCCTGCACCATCACGCCCTGGATCCGCCTCCAGTCGTCCGAGTAGAGATCCACGGTCAGGGCGAGCTTCGGGTTGGCGCGGACGTTGAGGACCTTGCGCCCCTTCTTCCCAGACGCGAAGTAGATCTTGCTGCCGACGAGGATCTGGCAGACCGGCACGAGGTGCGGCATGCCCGCCGTGCCCGCGGTGGCGACCCGCGCCACGCGCTCCCACTGGATCAGCTTCGCCTGCGCCTTCGTCAGTCGCATGAGGTTTCCTCCGTGGGCGTGCAGTGTACGCGACGCATTGACCGCGACGAGAGCATTGAGGTAGATTCGGCCGCATGAAAAGCAAGAGCGCGTCCAAGAAGAAGACGAAGTCGTCGCCCGCGCGCGCCAAGGCCAAGCCGACCAAGAAGCCGGCCGCCAAGGCGCCCGCCAAGAGCACCGCCGCGAAGGCCGCCCCCGCGGCGCCCCGCCCGGCCCCCTACACCCCGAAGCCGATCGAGGGGATTGGCTGGGCCCCGTTCCGCTACACGCCGCGGTAACCCGCCTGGCCTGGGGGACCACGCTCGGAGCCCTCGTCCTGGCGCTGGCCGGGGGCTGCGCGGTGTTCGAGCGGGCCGGCCAGAGCTGGTGGGAGCTCCGGCGCGATTCCTCCGGGCAGGCTCCGGATCCCGCCGATACCCCCGACGCCGTCGTCCAGGTCTACGCCGCCCGGGCGGTGGGCTGGCGGGGCGTGATGGCCGTCCATAGCTGGATCGCGGTCAAGCCCCGAGGCGCGCCGGCCTATACCCGCTACGAGGTCATGGGCTGGGGCGTCGGCAACGGGGCCCCGGCGGTGCGGGTCAACCGGAGCGGGCCCGACAACTACTGGTTCGGGAGCCGACCCGAGCGCCTGGTGGACCGGCGCGGCGACGGCGTGGACGAGCTGATCGCCCGCATCCAGGCCGCGGTGGAGGCCTACCCCTACCCGACCAGCTATCGCACCTGGCCGGGGCCCAACAGCAATACCTTCATCGCCTACCTGGGGCGGGCCGTGCCCGAGCTACGCCTGGACCTGCCCGCCACCGCCATCGGCAAGGACTTCATCCCGGGCGGCATGCCGGTGGCCATGAGCCCGAGCGGCACGGGCGTCCAGGTCTCGCTCTTCGGGCTGCTGGGGGTCCTGGCCGGCATGGAGGAGGGCGTCGAGCTGAACGTGCTGAGCCTGACCTTCGGGGTGGACGTCAAGCGGCCGGCCCTGAAGCTGCCGGTCGTGGGGCGGGTCGGTTTCAGCCAGCAGCCTGAGTGACCGTCTCCCAGCCGGCCTCGGCCAGGGGCCGCGCCCGCTCCCCGCGCGAGCGCGCGTTGGGATCGTTGGCGGTGCCGGCGATCACGCGGCCCATGATCCCCTGGGCGATGGCGGCCAGGCGGAACATCGCGAAGGCCAGGTAGAACTCCCAGTCGGGGATGCGCGTGCGCCCGGTGCGCCGGCAGTAGGTCGCCACGTAGTCCGCCTCTGTCGGCAGGCCCAGCGCGCCGAGGTCCTCCCCGAGCACGCCGCCCAGGGTGCTGGGGAGGAGCCGGTACGGCATGCAGTTGTAGGCCAGGTCGGCCAGCGGGCTGCCGAGCGTGGAGAGCTCCCAGTCGAGCACCGCCACCACCCGCGGCTCCGTCGGGTGGACGATCAGGTTGCCGGGCCGGAAGTCTCCGTGGACGACGGTGGGCGGCTCCTCCGCGGGCACGTGCTCGGGCAGCCAGGCGATCAGCCGCTCCATGGCCTCGATGCGCTCGGTCTCCGAGGCGCGGTACTGCGTCGTCCAGCGGTGGATCTGGCGGGCGAAGTAGCTGCCGGGCCGGCCGTAGTCGGTGAGGCCGGTGGCGGCGAGATCCACCGTGTGCAGCCGCGCGAGCACCTCGTTCATCGAGTCGTAGATGCGCCCGCGATCCGCCCGGCTCACACCGGGGAGCAGCGGATCGGCCATGACCCGCCCCGACACCCACTCCATGATGAAGAACGCGGTGCCGATCACCGCGTCGTCCTCGCAGAGCGCGTAGGTGCGCGGCACCGGGACGGTGGTGCGCGCGAGCGCGGTGATGATGCGGTACTCGCGATCCACCGCGTGGGCCGACGGCAGGAGCTTGCCGGGCGGCTTGCGGCGCAGCACGTACTCGCCGCCCGGGGAGCTCAGGCGATAGGTCGGGTTGGACTGGCCGCCCTGGAACTGGCTCACCGTGACCGGCCCCTTGAAGCCCGCCACGTGCCGCGCCATGTACCGCTCGAGCGCGGCCACGTCGAACCGGTGCGTCTCGCGCACCGGGACGGTGTCGGCGGTCGAGGAGATGTCCGGGGTCGGGCGCGCGGTCGACGGGTCCATGGCGAACGAGACCGGATTATGGAGCCTCGTCCCACGCAACGCAATCCTCGACGCGCGCGCGGACGCTGGTTATGCGACCATCCGCGGCGATTTCCCGGAGGAGGTCTCGGTGCGACGGCCGGTGCCGCTCGTGTGACGTGACGTGCGCCGGCCGAGCACGAACAGGCCGACCGCGGCCGCGACCGCGATCAGCAGCGGAATAACGACCGCGAGCCACGTCATGCGGACGATCGACGCGATCGTGACCAGCAGCGCTCCGGCCGAGATCACCACCAGCGAGATGAAGAACGAGATGGCTTCCATCATGGCTCGACCCTCCCCGCGGTGGTGACGTCGCAAGGCGTGTGCCGACCCGGAAGCGTGGAGAAACACGGGCGCGGGTGCCGCGGCCGGGACCCGCGGGGGCCGGTAAGCCTTACCGGCCCGGACTATTCTTCCCGGGCCGGCGGTCAGGACGGCAGCGGCGCGGCGGACGCGGGATGCCGACGGCGCCAGTCGAGGGTGAGCGCCAGGATCAGCACGAGCCCGGCGCCCCCGCCCACCGCGCAGGCGCGCGAGACGCCCCAGTGCTCGGCCACCGTGCCCATGATCAGCGCGCCGATCGGGGTCATGCCCGCGAACACGAGCGCGTAGAGGCCCATCACGCGCCCCCGCAGCTCGTCCGGCACCGCGATCTGCACGGTGGTATTGCAGCTCGTCATGAAGATGATCTGAGCGAAGCCGAGCGCCACCAGCACCGCCGCGGTCGCGCCGAAGTGGCGCGCGGTGGAGAGCAGGACCAGCAGGCCCGCCGCGGCCAGCGCGGGCCCCACCACCATCCCGAGCGGCGGGCGCCCGACCGCGAGGGCCGCCACCGCGAGCGCGCCCGCCATCGCGCCCACGCCCAGCGCGGCCATCAGGAGGCCGAAGCCGTGGGCGCCCTCGTGCAGCACCTCGCGGGCGATCAGGGGCACCAGCACGCTCATGTTGACCACGAAGAGGCTCACCACCACGAGGAGGCTCATCACGAGCGCGACGCGGGGCGTGCCCGCCGCGTAGCGCACGCCTTCCGCGATCTCGGCGCGGAGGCCGAGGCCGCGGCGCGGGCTCGGCGCGCCCTCGATCCGGATCGCCGCGAGCGCCACGATCACCGCGATGAAGCTCGCGCCGTTCATCAGGAAGGCGGCCGCGGTGCCGTAGCGCGCGACGAGCAGGCCCGCCACCGCGGGGCCCAGCACGCGGGCGCCGTTGAACACCGCCGAGTTGAGCGCGATCGCGTTCATGAGATCGCCGCGGGGCACCAGGTGGGCGACGTAGGACTGGCGTGACGGCATGTCGAGCGTGTTGGCGAGCCCGTAGAGGGCGGCCAGCGCGGCCACGTGCCAGAACTGCACGTGGCCGCTCCAGACCAGGGCGGCCAGCGTGAACGCCTGCAGCATGAGCGCGGTCTGCGTGCCCAGGAGCAGCCGCCGCTTGCGGACCCGATCGCTGATCGCCCCGGACAGGAACGAGAAGAGCAGGATGGGACCGAACTGGAGCGCGCCGATCAGGCCGAGGCGAAACGGGGAGTTCGTCAGCTCGAGCACGAGCCACGATTGCCCGACGCTCTGCATCCACGTGCCGATGAGGGAGACGAGCTGCCCGCACCAGAACAGGCGAAAGTCCCGGTGGCCGAGGGCGCGGAGCCCGGCGGGGAGGGGCATTCGCTATACTGTGCCATGCTCCCCGCTCGTCTGCTGACGCGCGCCGTCGCCATGGTCGGCGTGCTGGCCGGGCTGGCGTGGGCGGACGGGGCGCCGCCCGGCGCGGGATCGTCGGGCGCGGCCGCCACGCCGCGTGCGATCGCGCAGGCCGCGCCGGGCCTCGCGGGGCAATTCCTCGTGGCCACCGACGCCCTGCGCGCCCCCACCTTCGCGCGCACCGTCATCTACATGGTCCGGCACGACGCGAGCGGGGCGATGGGGCTGGTCGTCAACCGGCCGGTGCGCGACATGCCGCTGGGCCCCCTGCTCCGGAAGTTCGGCCGCGACGACCGCGGGGTCACCGGCACCGTGCGCGCGTACTACGGCGGGCCGGTCGAGATCGGCCAGGCCTTCCTGCTGCACACCGCGGAGTACGCCACCGAGGGCACCGAGCGGGTCGCGGGCGACGTCGCGATCACGCCGACGCCCGGCGTGCTCGCCGCGCTCGGCGACATCGCCCGCGGCGCGGGGCCGCGCAAGTCGCTGTTCGCGATCGGCTACGCGGGCTGGGCGCCCGGCCAGCTCGAGGGCGAGATCGAGCGCGGCGCCTGGATCACGGTGCCCGCCGACGAGGCCCTCCTCTTCGACGAGGACCCCGCCCGCAAGTGGGACCGCGCCACCGCCCGCCGCCGCATCACCATCTAGCCCGATCGTCAGTGGGACTTGGTGGCGGTGTAGGTGGGGGCGGCGAGGCCTTCGATGGCGACGTTGACGATGGCGGGGAGGCCGGAGCGCACCGCGCGGTCGAGCGCGGGCTCGAGATCCTCCGCGCGCTCCACGTGCTCGCCGTGGGCGCCCAGCGCGGCGGCGAGCCGGTCGTAGCGCGAGGGCGCGAGCTCGCAGCCGACGGTGCGATCGGCACCG
>DATFGS010000782.1:0-2187 GCA_035249225.1 Candidatus Methylomirabilota bacterium
TCCGGCCGGCCCGCCACCGGCAGCGCGAACTCGGCGCCCTCGCTGCGGCCGATCCAGTTGCGCTGCATGGTCAGCACGCGCTCGGGCCAGCCGGGCAGCCGGTCGCACCAGTCGAGCAGCTCCTGGGCGTACTCGGTGATCTTGAAGAACCAGCCGTCGATCTCGCGGATCGCCACCTCGGAGTCGCAGCGCCAGCAGCGGCCCGCCTCGACCTGCTCGTTGGCGAGCACGGTCTGGCAGGACGGGCACCAGTTCACCCGCGACCGCCGCCGGTAGGCGAGGCCGCGCTCGAGCATGCGGATGAACACGAGCTGCTCCCACTTGTAGTAGGCGGGATCGCAGGTGGCCACTTCGCGGTCCCAGTCGTAGGAGATGCCCATGCGCTTGAGCTGCGTGCGCATGTTGTCGATGTTCTCGTAGGTCCACACCGCGGGGTGCACCCCGTTGTCGATGGCCGCGTTCTCCGCGGGCAGCCCGAAGGCGTCCCAGCCCATCGGGTGGAGCACGTTGAAGCCCCGCATCCACTTGTAGCGGGCCAGGAGATCGCCGATGGCATAGACCCGCACGTGACCCATGTGGATGCGGCCGGACGGGTACGGGAACATCTCGAGGCAGTAGTACTTGGGCCGGCCGGGCTCCTCGGTCACCTTGAACTGCTTGCGGTCCGCCCAGGCCTTCTGCCACCTGGCCTCGACCTCGGGAAAGGGGTAGCGGTCCTGACGCTCGTCGAGGGCCATATTGGCGCTGATTTTTACACGCTTAGGCGGGGGGCGCAAGAAACGGCTCCCGGGGGCCTGGACCGGCCCCCGGGAGTGAGGACCGGCCTTACTTCTTCTTCAGGGTGAGATTGATCGCCTTGGCGGCCTCGTCGGCCTTGGCCACGGACTCGGCGTGCTTGCCGGAGTCGTGGAGCGCCTTGGCCTCGGCGGCCAGGGCCATCGCCTTCTTGGATGCGTCGTCGGTCTTGCCCGCCGTCGCGTCCTGGACCTGCTTGATCAGGAGCGGGCACTGGTTGGCCAGCACCGGCGAAGCGGCCAGCGCGACGATCGCGAGGGCCATCATGAGCATCTTCATGCGCGTCACCCCCTTTCGGTGTAGTTCCTGTCCTAGCACGCTAACCCCCCTGGCCTCCGGAAGGTTCCCCCGCCCGGGCCGGGTGGAAGAAATCATAGATCCGCTGCGCCAGCTTCGGGGTGATTTTCGGCACCGAGGCGAGGTCGGCCACCGACGCCTCGCGGACCCCCTTCGCGGAGCCCAGGGTCTTGAGCAGGCTCGTGCGCAGGGTCGGCCCCACGCCGGGGATCTGGTCGAGCACGGAGGCGATGGCCCGGCGCTGGCGCAGCTTGCGGTGATAGGTGATGGCGAAGCGGTGCGCCTCGTCCCGGATCTTCTGCAGCGCCTGCAGCGCGGGCGAGCCCAGGTCCAGCACGAGCGGCTGGAGGCGGTCCGGGGTATAGACCTCCTCCGCGCGCTTGGCGAGCGCGGCGAGCGGGATGTAGTCGAGGCCCAGATCCTCGAGCGCCTTCATCCCCGCCCCGAGCTGGCCGCGGCCGCCGTCGAGCAGGATGAGGTCGGGCAGCACCCCCTCGCTCTCGAGCGCGCGCCCGTAGCGGCGGGTCAGCACCTCCTGCATCGAGGCGAAGTCGTCGGTGCCGACCACCGTGCGGATCTTGAACCGCTTGTAGTCGTCCTTCTTCATGTCGCCGTCCTGCCACACCACCATGGAGGCGACGGTCTCGGTGCCCTGGTGGGTCGAGATGTCGAAGCACTCGATGCGGTGCGGCGCCCCGGGCAGCGCGAGCGAGCGCTCGAGATCCTCGAGCACGACCTGCTGGCGGCTGCCGCGCGCGAGCAGGTGCGTCTGCAGCGCGAGCGCCGCGTTCTCCTCGGCCATCGCCACCAGGTCGCGCTTGCGCCCCCGCTGCGGGGCGAGCAGCTCGACGCGCGCGCCGCGGCGCTGGGCCAGCCATTCCCCGGTCAGGTTGATCTCGGGCGGGGTCTCCGAGAGCAGGATCTCGGGGGGCGGCACCACGTTCTTGGCGTAGAACTGGCGGATGAAGGCGGAGAGGATCTCGCCGTCGCTCTCGCCGGCCACCCGCTCGAAGAAGAACGACTCGCGCCCGAGCAGCCGTCCCTTGCGCACGAAGAAGAGCTGCACGCACGCCTCCGAGCCCTGGCGCACCACTC
>DATFGS010000783.1:0-1667 GCA_035249225.1 Candidatus Methylomirabilota bacterium
CTGGGTCGCCTCGAGCGCGAGGCGCGTGTTCTGCTCCACCAGGAGCACCGCGACCCCCTGGCGCTGGATCTCGGTGATGGTGCGGCCGATCGTCTCGACGAACGCGGGCATGAGCCCCTCGGTGGGCTCGTCGATGAGCAGGAGCTTGGGATTGGTGCCGAGGCTGCGGGCCATGGTCAGCATCTGCTGCTCGCCGCCGCTGAGCGTCTTGCCCTTGCTGGACAGGCGGTCGGCCAGTGGAGGGAAGAGCTCGAGCACGCGCGCGAGATACTCCTCCATGCGCCGGCCACCGTCGGTGGTGAGGCGGGCCATCTTGAGGTTCTCGTACACGCTGAGATTCGGGAAGATCCGTCGCTCCTCGGGCACGTAGCCGATCCCGAGCTGCACGATCCGGTAGGGCGGCAGCCCGGTGATGTCGTCGTCGTTCCACGTGATCCGGCCCCGGCGCGCGCGCAGCACCGCCATGATGGTCTTGAGCGTGGTGGTCTTGCCGGCCCCGTTGCGCCCGAGCAGCGCCACCGCCTCGCCCGCCTCCACGGTGAGCGAGATGCCCTGCAGCACGTGGCTCAGGCCGTAGTAGGCGTCGACGGTCTCGACCCGGAGCATGCGCGCGGCCTCAGTCCCGCAGGTAGACGCGGCGCACGTCGGCGTTCTCGCGGATCTCCGCCGGGCTGCCCTCCGCGAGGATCTCGCCGTAGTTCAGCACGGTGATGCGGTCGGAGATGCCCATCACCACCTCCATGTCGTGCTCCACCACCACGATCGTGAGGTGGCCGGCCAGCCGGCGCACGAAGGCGGCGGTGCGCTGGGTCTCGTCGGGGCTCATGCCCGCGGTCGGCTCGTCGAGGAGGAGGAAGTCGGGGTCGGTGGCGAGCGCGATGCCGATCTCGAGGTAGCGCTGCTCGCCGTGCGAGAGCTCGCTGGCCCGCGCGTGGCGCTTGGCCCCGAGCCCCAGGTGGCGGAGGATCTCCTCGGCGCGCGCGCTCACCGCGGTGAGCCCGTCCGCGTTGCCCCAGAAGCGATAGTGGGTCACCCGCGACTGGGCCGCGATGCGGACGTTCTCGAGGACGCTGAGGTCGCCGAAGATGTTGGTCACCTGGTAGGAGCGCGCGATGCCGAGCCGCGAGACCGCGTGGGCGGGCAGCCCGGTGATGTCCCGGCCCTTGAACAGGATGCGGCCGCCCGACGGCGGCAGCACGCCGGTGAGCAGGTGGAAGAACGTGGTCTTGCCGGCGCCGTTGGGGCCGATGACCGAGCGCAGCTCGCCCGGCCCCACCTGGAAGTCCACCCGATTGACCGCGGTGAGGCCGCCGAACGTCTTGGTGAGGCCGCGGCTCTCGAGCACCTGCCCGTCCTCGGGTCTCGGCCGGCGGCGCGCGCCGACCAGCCGCTCGGGCTCCAGGACCTGGTCGCCTTCGCCGGCGGGGACCGGGGGGGCCCGGCGCCCCGCGATGAGCCGGTTCAGGCTGCCCACGATGCCGTCGGGGAGGAAGAGGACGATAAGCACGAAGGCGCCCCCCACGAACACCTCCCAGTACTCGAGGTACTTGCTCAGGAAGTCGCGCATCCAGATGAAGACGCCGGCGCCGACGAAGGGGCCCAGCAAGGTGCCGGTGCCGCCGAAGAGCGTCATGATCAGCACCGAGCCCGACATGGTCCAGTGGATG
>DATFGS010000784.1:0-14933 GCA_035249225.1 Candidatus Methylomirabilota bacterium
CCGCCGCCTCCGCCGGGACCGCCGCCGCCGCCCCCGACTCGCTAGCCCGGCCGGCGCGTCGTCACGCGCGAGTCTCCGCTCGCGACGACGCGCCGCTCCCGCTCGTTACGGACGCCGCGGTGGCGGCGGGGGCGGCACCACCGTCGTCCCGGTCGGCACCCACACCCAGTAGTACGGCGACGACGTCGTGCCATCCCCGTAGAGCTGATACCGTCCGTCCGTCGCCGCGGTGGCCACGCGGGTCGGCGGGAGCGCGGGCGGCGCGGGCGGATTCGTGCCCGCCGGGATCCACACCCAGTAGTAGGGCGACGCGGTCGAGCCGTCGCCATAGAGCTGATACTTGCCGGTGGAATACTCGACCGTCCGCGGCTGCGCCGGCGCGCCCAGCACGGCGCCGGTGGTCGGCGGATAGGTCGGCTCCTGCACGGCGCAGCCGGAGAGCGCTCCGACCGCGAGAGCCGCGGGAACGACGATGCGCGTGATCGCACGATGCATGGTTGAATCCTCCTGCCCGCGAGAGAGCATTCCCTGTGCCAGCGGAATGCGACGCGGAATAAGGCCTCTTTGCGCACGACCCCACCGTGGCGCCGGGAGAATCTACCGGGCAAGGCTTTCCCCCCGCGCCGGCATGGCCCGTCCGAGCGCGGCGCCTGATTTTCTCTCACTGGCCACCGCGCACGGAATCGGCTAGCATCCCTCTGCCATGACCCGGGACGAGCTGAAGCGCCAGGTGTTCGCGGCGATCGATCGGCGCGCCGAGGAGATCGTCGGCCTCGGGGAGCGCATCCGGAAGCAGCCCGAGATGGGCTTCAAGGAAGTGAAGACGGCCGCGCTCGTCGAGACGACTCTCGCGCGCCTCGGCATGTCGCCCCGCGCCGGTCTCGCGATGACCGGCGTGCGCGGCGAGGCGCGCGGCCGCGCGGGCGACGGGCCGACCTTCGCCCTGATCGGCGAGCTCGACGGCCTGCGGGTCACCGGGCATCCGGAGGCCGATCCCCAGACCGGCGCGGCCCACGCCTGCGGGCACAACGCGCAGGTGGCCGGGATGCTCGGGGCCGCGATGGGCCTCGTGGACGCGGGCGCCTT
This sequence comes from Candidatus Methylomirabilota bacterium, assembly GCA_035249225.1. Taxonomy (GTDB): domain Bacteria; phylum Methylomirabilota; class Methylomirabilia; order Rokubacteriales; family CSP1-6; genus CAMLFJ01. The sequence continues at coordinate 1,087 of DATFGS010000784.1, forward strand.
CGATCACCTCGCGGGCCGCGTGGTCTTCTTCGCGGTGCCCGCCGAGGAGGGCGGCGACATCGAGTGGCGGCAAGAGCAGATCCGCGCGGGCCGCCTCGAGTTCCCCTGCGGCAAGCAGGAGCTGATCCGCCTCGGCCACTTCGACGACGTGGACCTGGCCATGATGATCCACACCAACTGGCGGGCGGAGGACGGCAAGGCGGGGGTGCCCGCCTCCAACAACGGCCGCGTGGGCAAGACCGCGCGCTTCATCGGCCGCGCCGCGCACGCGGGTGGCGCGCCCCACATGGGCGTGAACGCGCTCTACGCGGCGCAGGTCGCGCTGGCCGGGATCAACGCGGTCCGCGAGACGTTCCGCGACGAGGATTCGATCCGGGTGCACCCGATCCTCACGCACGGTGGCTCGCAGGTGAACGTGATCCCCGGCGAGGCGCGGCTCGAGATGTACGTGCGCGGCAAGAGCGCGGACGGGGTGGCCGACGCCAGTCGCAAGGTCGACCGCGCGCTGCGGGCCGGGGCGCTCGCGCTGGGCGCGCGGGTGGAGATCGACACCCTGCCCGGGCCGATGCCGCTCCTCTGCGACCGCGCGATGGCACGGCTCTTCGAGACCACCGCGCGCGGGCTGGTCGGCGCCCCGCACTATCGCGACATCCCGCATCGCTCCGGCTCGACCGACATGGGCGACCTGAGCCAGGTGATGCCGGTGCTGCATCCCTACATGGGCGGCGCCCGGGGCCCGGGCCACTCCGCCGACTTCGCGATCGTGGACCCGGACCTCGGCTACGTGCAGCCGGCCAAGGCCCTCGCCGCGATGGCGGTGGACCTGCTCGCCGACGGCGCCGCGGGGGCGCGCGAGGTGCTCGCGGGCCCGCGGCCGCCCATGACCCGCCAGGGCTACCTGGCCTTCCAGCGCGGCATCGCCCGCCGCGAGCTCTACGACGGAGGAGACCCCACATGAGCCTGTTCAAGATCCTGAGCCACGTGAGCATCACCGTCACCGACGTCACCAAGGCGCGCGACTTCTACACCGGCGTGCTGGGATTCCAGGAGATCCCGCGTCCCGCCTTCGACTTTCCGGGCATCTGGTACACCCTGGGCGGGGACCTGCAGCTGCACATCATCCTGAACGACCAGCTCGTGCGCGCCGCCGGGGAGCGGGAGAAGATCGTGGCGCGGTATCCGCACTTCGCGCTCTGGACCGAGGACGTGGACGGGACCGCGCGCCGCATCGAGGAGCTGGGCCTCGTCTGCCGCGACGTGATCTCGGGCCCCACCGGCCTGCGCCAGCTGTTCGTCAAGGATCCCGACGGCAACATGATCGAGTTCCTCGGGCCGAGCACCTCCGCGGCGGCCCGCCGGATGGAGACGCCGCCCGCTCGATGAAGATCGGTGTCAACCTGATCACCTTCGGCCCGGGCGCGAGCGAGGACGCGCTCGCGCGCTGGGCCGGGTTCGCCGAGGCGGTCGGCTACCACTTCATGATGCTGGGCGACCACGTCACGATCACCGCCGACGTGCAGGGCCGCTACCCGGCGCCGTTCTACGATCCGTTCACCACGCTCGCCTGGCTGGCCGGGCTGACCCGCCGGGTGGAGCTGGGCTTCACCGTGATCGTGCTGCCCTACCGTCATCCGCTCGAGACCGCGCGCATGGCCGCCACCCTGGACCGGATCAGCGGGGGCCGGCTCATCTTCGGCATCGGAGTAGGGTGGGCGCGCCAGGAGTTCGAGGTGCTCGGCCTGCCGTTCGAGAAGCGCGGCGCGATGACCGACGACTATCTGGGTGCGCTCAAGGCGGCCTGGACCCAGGACGTGGCGAGCTACCAGGGCCGCTTCGTGTCGTTCAAGGAGATCTACACCGCGCCGCGCCCGCTGCAGCGCCCGCACCCGCCGATCTGGGTGGGCGGCTCGAGCGAGGCCGCGCTGCGGCGGACCGTGCTTCACGGCGACGCCTGGCACCCGATCCGCAGCCGCATCGCGTTCCTGCGCGACGAGGGCGTGCCGAGGCTCCGGGCGATCGCGGAGAAGGAGGGCCGCCCGGTGCCCGCCCTCTGCCCGCGTATCCGCCTGCGCCTCACCGATTCCCCGCTGCCCGAGGAGACGCGGCTCGCGGGGGAGGGGACCATGGACCAGGTGCGGCGCGACTTCGCCGCGCTCGAGAAGCTGGGCGTGCCGTACCTCTGCCTCGACACCTTCGCCGACGACGTCGAGGGCTCGCGCAATCACGAGCGGGCCTGGCGCATGCTGACGAGCCTCGCCGAGCGCGCGTTCGACCTGGACCGTCGGGCGCTGCGCTAGCCTGTCCGATGGACGCCGTCGATCTCTGGCTGCTCCGCTACGAGTCGGTCCACACCTTCGTCGCGGACGACCTGGTCGCGGACCTGACCGATGCGCAGGTGCGCGGCCGCCCCGTCCCGGGCATCAACCCGGTGGCGTGGCTGATCTGGCACGCGATGCGGATCGAGGACGTCTGCGTGAATCGCTTCGTGCTCGACCGGCCGCAGGTGCTCGACGCGGGCTGGCCCGGGCGCCTGCGCGTGGCGAGGCGTGACGTCGGCACCGGCATGGACGACACCCAGGTCGACGCGCTATGCGCGCGCGTCGACGTGGAGCAGCTCCGCACCTACTGCCGCGCGGTGACCAGGGCGACGCTGGGCGCGGTGCCGCTCCTGCGGGAACTCGACCTCGAGGCCACGGTTCCGGCCGAACTGGTCAAGCACGTGTGCACCGTCGAGGGCGCCGTCGATCCGGGCGCGCCGTGGTTGACGGAATTCTGGGCCGGCGGGCGGAGTCGCGCGTGGATCCTCTTCCAGACTTCGCTCCTCCACGTCTACGGTCACTACTTCGAAGGCCTCGCGACGAAAGGCCTCTGGGGCGCGCGCTCGCGCTGACGTTCTCCTGCCGGGGTCCCATCCGGGGCGCGGGGGTGGCGGCGGGCGGGGCGGCAGGGGGCTCTGACCACGACCGGCGATCTCGATTCTGTTACGCGCAGGAGTTCCCAATCTGGGTTGTTGGTGGCGCCGCGACCCTTGGCGGGGAACGGGTCACCCGCCCCCTGCCGCCCCGCCCGCCGCCACCCCCGCGCCCCGGATGGGATCGCGTTTGGCGGGGCTCCGGGGCTAGAGGCGGGCCATCACTTCGTCGGCGAACAAACGGAGCACCTGTTCTCGCTGCACGAAGTCCTGGCCGGGGACCTGGGGCAGCAGGATGATGCGGTTCACGCCGCCGACGGTAGCGATGCGCTGCACTTGCTCTCTCACGTCGTCGGGGCTGCCGGCGAGGGCCATGAGGTCGACGAAGCGGTCGGTGATCAGGAGGCGGTGCTTGGAGGCGGCGGTGGCATGCTGGTAGGAGTCGTAGGCGGCGCGGACCTGGTCGATCACGGCCTGGTCTTCGGGGCTCCAGGTGACCGGGAACGCGTGGCGGAGGGCCGAGGCGACGCGGCCGCGCACGTGATCGCGGGCCAGCGCGCGATCGTGCGAGATCGAGGTGGGCGCCCAGATCGCCACGTCGACTGATCCGGGCGCCCGGCCGCTCGTCTGCCGCCCGGCGGCGACCCGGGCGAGCGCGGCCTCGATCAGCCACGGCGCCACCCCGGAGTACATGATCGCGCCGTCGCCGAGCCGCCCGGCCGCGTCGAGCATGCGCGGGCCGGAGCCGGCCAGGTAGAGCGGGATCTCGAGCGGGTGGGGGAGCCAGGCGAGGCGCGCGTCCGTTCCCGTATCCAGGCGGATCGACTCGCCGCCCAGGAGGCGCCGGAGCGCGTGGGCCATGGACTCGAGCGTCCCGACGCGCGCGGTCTTCGCCACCGACAGCCCCATGGTCTCGGACGCGCTGCCGCCGGTGCCGATGCCCAGCACCAGGCGCCCGGGCGCGAGCTCGTACAGCGTGGCGATGGCGCTCGCGGTCACCGAGATGTGGCGCGTGTGCGGCACCGTGATGCCGGGGCCGAGCCGGATCCGTGAGGTCGCGGCCGCGCAGGCGGTGAGAATGACCCAGAGCTCGCGGCACACCAGGTGGGTGTCGGCGATCCACGCGGTGTCGAAGCCGAGCGACTCGGCCAGACGCACTTGCTCCACGATCACGGGCAATGGCTGGCTCGCGAGGATACCGATGTCGAATTTCATGGGCGCGGCCGAGAATCGGCTGAAAGTGTCGGCGCGTCAAGGGGTATGCTAGGAGCCCCATGGCCCTCGAGACCGGACCCGAGCAGTCCTTCGACGTGGCGGTGATCGGCGGTGGTCCCGGCGGCTCCAGCGCGGCCACCGCGCTGGCGCGGCGGGGCCGGCGCGTGCTCCTGCTGGAGCGCGACCGGTTTCCCCGCTTCCACATCGGCGAGTCGCAGCTGCCGTGGATCAACGGGGTGCTCGACGAGCTGGGCGTCCGCGACACCATCGCCAAGGCCGGCTTCGTGGAGAAGTGGGGCGCGAGCTTCTGGGAGATCGACGGCACGCCCGCGTCCTACGTGGACTTCACCGCCGCGGTGGAGACGCCGATGCCCCAGACCTTCCAGGTCCCGCGGGCGCACTGGGACGAGCTGCTGCTGCGTCATTCCGAGCAATCGGGCGTCGTCGTGCGGGAAGGGCACCGGGCGGTGGATGCGGCCTTCGAGCGCGACGGCGTCACGGTGCGCTACGCGGGACCCGACGGCGTCGAGCGGGTCACGCGGGTCGCGGCCGTCGTCGACGCCTCCGGTCGCGCCGGCTTCCTGGCCCGCAAGCTCGGCCGCTACGAGCAGGACCCCGTGCTGGAGCAGATCGCGGTGCACGCCCAGTACGAGGGCGTCCCGCGGGCCGAGGGCCGGCCCGCGGGCGATATCCGCGTGCTCACGCGGCCCGACGTCGGCTGGATCTGGCTGATCCCGATCTCGGCGACGGTGATGAGCGTGGGGGCGGTGGTGCCGACGGAGCTCCACCGGCAGGAGGGGAAGGCCACCGCGGAGGAGAGTCTCGACCACTACCTCCGCACCACGCCGGCCTCGCCCACCGTGATGCGGGACGCCCGGCGGGTGTCGCCGGCGCGCTTCGACGCCGACTACTCGTACCTCGCCACGAGGATGGCGGGGGATCGCTGGGTCGCGGTTGGCGATTCGGGTTCGTTCCTCGATCCGATCTTCTCGACCGGCGTGCTCCTGGCCATGCAGGGTGGGCTCGAGGCGGCGGCCGCGATCGACGCGGGGCTGCGGGCGGGCGACCTCTCGGCGCGGCGCTTCACGCGCTACGAGCGGACGGTACGGAAGCGCTATCACTACTTCCGGCGCTTCGTGGTGGGCTTCTACGATCCGTATTTCCGCCGGCTGCTGTTCCGGCGCTCGCGGCGGCTCGGGATCTACGAGGCGGTGCTCTCCGCGCTCTCCGGGAACTGGCGTCCGACCTTCGGCACCCGCCTGCGCATCCAGCTCTTCTTCACCATCGTCGCCATCAAGCGCATGCTCCGCGTCGCGCCCCCGGAAGACGCGGGCGTGTGGCGTCGATAGGCGCGACGGCGCCGGAGACCGGCTAGATACCCGAGCCGAAGCCTCCCGCGGTGCGGACGGTCTGGCCCTCGCCCATGTGCATGGCCGAGTGGGTGACCAGCAGCGCGCCCAGGACGCCGACGCGCGGGCGGCCGGTGAAGGCCTTGGCGACCGCGGCGCCGTTGGGGCCGAAGCAGCCGAGCGCGGCCGCCTTCTCGAGCGCGGCCGCCTGCAGGTCGCCCTGCCAGTCGGAGGGCCCGAAGCCGCGGACGACCTCCTGGGTGCGGCGGCCGACCGCGTCGCGATACTCGCGCAGGGCCGCCACGTCCACGCGGGCGGTGAGCTCGGCGACTTCGGGCTTGGTCATGCCGATGCCGAAGTCGGGCCGCGCGATCTTGAGGCGCGCGAGCCAGCCGCCGTCCACGACCTGATCGCGCCCGCTCAGGATCAGATTGGCGAAGATGTCCTCGGCGCGGGCGATGTGCCACATCAGCCACGCCAGCGAGTTGAGGTCCTCGCGCGGGCGCGCCCGCATCTGATCGTCGGTGAGCCCGCCGAAGGTCCGCTCGGCCAGGGTGCCCTTGTCGCCGGTGACGGTGGCGGCGTGCATGCGGCCGTGCTCGTCGAGGAGAAGATCGCGCGCGTCCATGGAACCCTCCGCTGGCTCAGGTCCGGGAAGTGGGGGCCGGCTCGTCGGTGACCGGGAAGTAGCGCCGCGCCGCGTCCGACTGGTTCTCGTAGATCGAGCCCTGGTGCAGCGCGGGCGGCAGGGGCAGGCGCACCGGCGCCGGCACCATCCGGGGCTCGATGGTCGGCGCGCCGGTGATGAGCCGGCCGTCGAACTCGGCGAGATCCGCGACGCCCATGATGGGCCACGCGTCGGCGGCTCCGTATTCGTAGAGCAGCAGGGTACGGGGCAGGCTCGAGACGTTCTGAGCCGAGCCGTGCACGAGCCGCACGTGGTGGAAGCTCATCGAGCCCGCGCGCCCGGTCAGCGGCACCGCGCGCGCGATCTCGTCGCGGATCGCGGCGGGATCGATGGCCCCGCAGAAGTAGCCGTCCGCGTGGTGGTCGAAGGTGGGGCCGCGGTGACTGCCCGGCACCACCAGGAGCGGGCCGTTGTCGCTCGTGCAGTCGTCGAGCATCACCCCCACCGCGAGCAGGTCGTCGTTGGTGTGCGGGTAGAAGGCCCAGTCCTGGTGCCACTCCACCGGCGAGCCGTAGCGCGGTGACTTGAGGTTGATCTTGGAGCCGTGCAACCGCACGCCCGGGCCGAGCAGGGCGTTCAGCACCGCGACCACGCGCGGGTGCCGCATGAGCTCGGTGAAGACCGGGTAGAAGCGATGCGGCTGCTTGATGCGCCGTACGCGCGGCTCGTCCGGGCGATGGCCCGGCTCGAGATCGTAGCGGTCGGTGTGGGTGGTCACCGCGCGCGCGCCGTCGAGGATGCGCGCGAGCTCGGCGCGGACCGCGGCCAGCGTGGCCGCGTCCAGCACGTCGGGGACCACCAGATATCCCTGATCCCGGTAGAACTTCACGTCGGCGGGCGAGAGCATGGAAGCGAATCTCCTCGCTCGAAATGTTAGCACGAACCGCCGGCACTCCGTCCTTGACAGGGCGGCGCAGCTGACCGACATTCGGAGCGCGTCCGGATCAAAGACGATCAAGGGGGACACGCCATGCTCGATCAACGCATCAGCCGCCGCTCACTCCTCGCCGGGGCCGCCGGGACTTCCGCCCTGATCGCGCTGCCCAAGGCGACCCGCGCCCAGGGCCCCGCGGTCAAGAAGGGCACCAGCCTTCGCCTATGGATCCTCAAGACCTACGTGGAGCCCACCAACAAGGCCATCGAGGCGAGCGCCCAGCGCTGGGCGCAGAAGCACGGGGCCAGCGTGACGGTGGAGTACTTCACCTTCGAGGACATGCAGACGAAGTACGTGGCCGCGATCGAGAACAAGAGCACCCCCGACGTGGGCCAGCTCGAGACGGGCGCCCCCGCGCGCTTCAGCGGGATGGGCCAGCTCGTGGACCTCACGTCCTTCGCCCGCCAGATCGAGGGGCAGGTGGGCAAGCCGGCCTCCACGGTGGCGCCGGTCACGATGGTGGGCGACAAGATCTACGCGCTGCCGTGGTACGTGATGGCCGGGTTCTGGTACGTGTGGCGCGACGTGTTCGAGAAGGCCAAGGTGAAGCTGCCCAATACCTTCGAGGAGGCCAAGCAGGCCGCCGCCGCGCTGAACCGGCCCAAGGACAACTTCTACGGCATGGGCCAGAGCTGGAATCGCACCTCGGACGGTTACGGCGTGATGCAGAGCCTGATGTACTCCTACGGCGCGGGCTGGGCGGGCAAGGACGGCAAGTACAAGTCGATCAAGTCCGCGCAGATGCAGGCGGCCATGAAGTGGGCCACCGACATCTACAAGGACGGCATCCAGCCCGCCGACACCCTGACCTGGACCGGCTCGGGCAACAACGAGAACTTCATCGCCAAGAACATCGCCCAGACCTCCAACGGTCCCTCCATCACCTTCGCGCTCGAGAACGCGCTGGCCAAGGCCACCGACGCCAAGGAGCGCAAGGCCCGGGAGGAGGCGCTCGCCAATCACGTCGCGCTGCCGCATCCCGCCGGTCCCGACGGGCGGCGGATGTGGGCGATCGCGATGAGCTTCGGCATCTTCAAGGCGAGCAAGGACCCGGAGGCCGCGATGAGCCTGGTCGCGCACCTGCTCTCCCCCGAGGAGACGGTGTCGGTCATGAAGGACTCCTACGGCCAGTTCGCGCCGGTGATGGACAAGGCGCGCGCCGCCTCCAAGGACTACTTCAACAAGAACGAGAACTACCGCACGTTCGGGCGGGCCGCCGAGTGGTTCGTGCCCACCGGCTTCCCGGGCCCGGTCACCGCGGCCGCCGCGGAGGTGCAGGCGAGCAACGTGCTCACCGACGCTCCCGCCAAGGTGATCGTGGACAAGTGGTCGGTGGATCAGGCCATCGACTGGGAAGACAAGAAGATCAAAGAGATCTACGACACCCTGCGCGGATGATCCGGCGCGGGTGACGTGGCGCTTCCCGCGGCATCCCGCGCTCCCGTGATGCGGCCGCGCGCTTCCCTCTGGAAGCGCGCGCGCATCCGGGAGGCGGGGACGGCGCTCCTGTTCCTCCTGCCCCTGCTGGTCCTGGTGGTCTCCCTCATCGTCTACCCGGTCTACCGGGCGGTCTGGCTCTCGCTCACCGACAAGCTGGTCGGCTATCCCGAGCGATTCGTCGGCCTCAAGAACTACGTCTATCTCGCCGGGGACGACACCTTCCACCAGGTCATCCGCAACAGCTTCGTCTTCACGGTGGTCTCGGTGGGGCTCAAGGTGGTGACCGGGGTGCTGATGGCCCTCGTGCTGAACAACGTGATCCGGGGCCGCAACTTCTTCCGCGGCCTCTTCCTGCTCCCGTGGATCACCTCCACCGTGATCATCGCGCTCACCTGGCGGTGGATGTTCGATGCCTTCCCGGGCCGCGGCTTCTTCAACAGCGTGCTCCTCGACCTGGGGCTCCTGAGCCGTCCGATCGCGTTCATGGCGACCCCGGAGGGCGCGATGATGGCGGTGATCGTGGCCAACTGGTGGCGCGGGTTCCCGTTCTTCGGGGTTTCCTTCCTGGCCGGGCTGCAGGCGATCCCGCGCGAGCTCTACGAGGCCGCCTCGGTGGACGGGGCCACCGGCTGGCGCCGGTTCTGGCACATCACGCTGCCCGGGCTCAAGCACGTGATGATCGTCACCACGCTGCTGAGCTTCATCCTCACCATCAACGACTTCAACATCATCTACGTGATGACCCGGGGCGGCCCGGGCAGCGCGACCCAGATCTTCGCGACCTACTCCTACCAGGTCGCGTTCAACCAGCTGCGCTGGGGCCGCGGCGTCACCATCTGCCTCTTCGTGGTGCCGATCCTGGTGCTCGGTATCATCGTGATCAGCCGTTACCTCCTCCGGGACAAGAAATGACCATGCGCCTCTCTCTGAAAGCCCTCACGTGGGCCGGCATGGCCCTCTTCCTGCTGGTCATCCTGGTCCCGTTCTGGTGGATCGCCAGCATGTCGTTCAAGACCTACGAGCAGATCCAGTTCGCGACGAGCATCTACGTGCCCAAGCCGTTCACCTGGGAGAACTACACCGGGCTCTGGACCGAGACGCGCTTCCCCCTCTGGCTGCGCAACAGCCTGGTCACCGCGCTGGTGGTGACCGCCATCACCACGGTGGTCTCGAGCCTCGGCGGCTACGCGGTGGCCCGGCTGCGCTTCCCCGGGCGCGAGTCGGTGGCCAGCCTGATCCTGATCCTCTACCTGATCCCCCCCGCGCTGCTCTTCATCCCTCTCTACCGGGTGCTCGCGGAGCTGGGGGCCACCAATCACCTCTCCTCGCTGTTCCTCTCCTACCCGACCTTCACGGTGCCCTTCTGCACCTGGCTGCTGATCGGCTTCTTCAAGGCGCTGCCCGACGAGCTGGAAGAGGCGGCTTTGATCGACGGGGCGGGGCGGGTGACCGCGTTCGTGCGCGTGCTGCTGCCGCTGGCCGCCCCGGGCCTGGTGGCCTCGGCCATCTTCGCGTTCACGCTCTCCTGGAACGAGTTCCTCTACGCCCTCGTCTTCATCCAGGACGAGACCGCCACCACGGTGCCGGTGGGCCTCAACCTGCTCATCTACGGCGACGTCTTCCACTGGGGCCAGCTCATGGCCGCCTCCGTGATCACCACGATTCCGGTGGTCGCCCTCTACGTGTTCATCCATCGCTGGATGGTGGAGGGGCTGGTCGCGGGGTCGGTGAAGGGCTAGAATTCCCGGCGAGGAGGTCTCCATGGCGACCACCACGACCGCGCTCACGATCACTCCCGTCCATTCCGCGTTCGGCGCCGAGGTCTCCGGCGTGGACCTGACCCGGCCGCTCGACGACGCCACCTTCGAGCGCATCGCGGTCGCGTTCGACGACCGCTCGGTGCTGGTCTTCCGGGGCCAGGCCCTGAGTGACGCGCAGCAGATGGCGTTCAGCGAGCGCTGGGGTCCGCTCGAGACGACCGTGCGCACGCTCGGGGGCGAGGACCGGCTGGGCGCCCACATCGTGGACCTCTCCAATACCGACGCGGAGGGCAAGCTGATGGGCTGGGACGATCGCCGGATGCTCTACCAGTCCGGCAACCAGCTCTGGCACAGCGACAGCTCGTTCAAGCCGGTGCCCGCCCACTCCTCCGCGCTGTCCGCGCGCGTGGTGCCGCCGGAGGGCGGGGAGACCGAGTTCGCGAGCATGCGGGTGGCCTACGAAACTCTCGACGAGAACGTACGACGCGACTTGGATCGGCTGATAGTCGTGCACAGCTTCGGCTTCTCGCGCAGCCTGATCGACCCGGGCATCGGCACCGAGATCGGCCGCGACTATCCGCCGGTGCGTCACGCGCTCGTGCGCGCCAACCCCCGCAACGGGCGCAAGTCGCTCTACATCGGCTCGCACGCCTGGTACATCGAGGGGATGGGGCTCGACGAGAGCCGCATGCTCATCGCCAAGCTCCTCGAGCATACGGTGCGGCCCGACCGGGTCTACCGGCACCGCTGGCAGGTGGGCGACCTCGTGATGTGGGACAACCGCTGCGCGCTGCACCGCGGCCGCCTCTGGGACAGCGCGCGCTACAAGCGGGTCATGCACCGCACCACGGTGGCCGGCGACGGCGCGACCGCAGACCCCGCCTACCTCAACGCGTGAGGGGCCAGGTCTTACATCCTGACATCTTGTCGGAATGTAAGACCTGACCCCGATGTGCGGTTAGCCGGCGGTGGGGCCGGTGGTCTCTTCGGATGCCGCGGGCTTCTGGGCGTCGTCGTCGGGGGTCATGCTGCGCATGCCGGGGCCGTGCGGGCCGCGGTGCTGCATGGGCTGGCTCAGGAGCGTGCGCAGCTTCTCACGCTGCTCCGGGGTCAGCACCTGACGGCTCTGCTCGAGGCTCCGGATCTGGGCCACGCGCCCATCCGCGCGCAGCTTCTCGATCTCCCGCACCTTGGCCTCGATCCGGGCCAGGTCCCGCGGCTTGTTGGGATCGGCCGAATCCGGGGCCATCAGCGTGCGGAGATCCAGCTCGGCCAGCCGCCGGTCGGCCTGGCGCTTGATGGCGTCGCGCCGCGCGTCGGTCCCGAGCTTGCGCAGGCTATCCACCTGGGCCGGCGACAGCGCGAGGTCCTTCTGGTGCCGCAGGGCCAGGCCGCTCAGCGAGAAGCGATGGGCCCCGGCCCGACGCTGCCAGCCGTGATGGCCGTGCTTGTCGCCGTGTCCCTCCGGCCGCTGGCCCCAATGCGGGCGTGCGCCCGGCCCCTGCGCGGGACGGGTGGTGTCCGTCGCCGCCTGCGCGAGTTGCGTGCCGTCCAGTGTCTGGGCGCCCGCGGGCAGGGCCATCCCCAGCACCAGTGCCAGGCCTGTCAGTGCATTGCGTGCCTTCATGGTGATCCTCCTTGATTCATCGTCGCTTAGCGGGGATCCGCCGATCTCGGGGCCCCGGTGGGTCTTCTGCTTCTGCCTCTATGACGAACCATCGCCCCCGATCGTTGACAGGAGCGGGAAAGGTCAGGACGCGATGGCCGCGGCCACCTGGCGGGAGACCAGCCGGGCGTAAAGGCCCCGCCGGCGCAGGAGATCCTCGTGGCGGCCCTGCTCGATCACCCGGCCCTCGTCCAGCACCACGATCTGATCGGCGGCGCGGACGGTGGAGAGGCGGTGTGCGATCACGATGGTGGTGCGCGAGCGGGTCAGGCCGGCGAGGGCCTCCTGCACCACCTGCTCGTTGACCGCGTCGAGATGGGAGGTGGCCTCGTCCAGGATCAGGACGGGCGCCTCTCGCAGGAAGGCCCGCGCGATGGCCACCCGCTGGCGCTGGCCGCCCGAGAGCTGCAGCCCGCGCTCGCCGACCCGCGTGTCGAGGCCCTCGGGCAGCGAGCGCACCAGCGGCAGCAGCGAGGCGCGCTCGATCGCCGCCGTCACCTCCGCCGGGGAGGCCTCCGGCCGCGCGATGCGGATGTTCCCGCCGAGCGTGTCGTTGAAGAGGTGCGTGTCCTGCGCCACCAGCGCGATCTCGCGGCGCAGCCCCTCGAGGCGCCACTTGCGCAGGTCGTGGCCGCCCAGCGTGATCGCGCCCGAGTCCGGGTCCCAGAAGCGCAGCAGCAGGCTCGCGATCGTGGTCTTGCCCGCGCCGGACGGGCCCACCAGCGCGACCATCGCGCCCGCGGGCACCGTGAAGGACACGTCCTGCAGCGCGGGCCGGCGCCGCCCCGGATAGGTGAAGGTGACGCCGTGCAGCGCGATGGTGGCCGCCTGCTCGCGCCGCGGGCCCGGGATCCCGGGCCCGTCCGCGATGCGCACCGGCTCGCGGTGGACGGCGTGCACGCGCCGGGTGGCCGCGAGCGTGTCGGCGAGCTGGCGGCCGACCTGCGCGATCTCCCAGACCGGCACGAACGCGGACATCGCGAGCAGCGTGAGCAGCGGCAGCATCGCGCCCTCGAGCCGGCCCGCCGCCACCAGCCACGCGCCCACCAGGGTGACCGCGAGGCCGCCCAGCCCGGTGGCCACGTCCTGGAGCGCGGACTGGCGCGCGAGGTCGGCGAGGAACGGCATGCGCGCGCCCGCGTAGGCGGTGGCGCGCGCGGCGAGCGCCTCGCCGCGCTGCGCCTCCTGCTGGAACGCGACGATCTCGCCGAGCCCCTGCACGGAGTCCACCGTGTGCGCGTTCAGCTCGCCCGAGGCCTCGCGGGCGCGCGCGCTGAGCCGGTCGATGCGCCCGCGCCCGAGCACCGGGCTCAGCGCCGCGTAGGCCAGGAAGGGGAGCACCGCCAGCGCCATCGGCCACCCGAAGGTGGCGAGGGTCGCGAGGACCACCGCGGGCACCAGCACCGCGACGAGGCCCGGGGTGATGGTGTGGGCGAAGAAGTACTCGATCAGCTCGATGTCGTGGGTCGCCACCCCGAGGAGATCGCCGGTGCGCCGGGAGGCGAGGTAGGCCGGGCCCAGCTCCACGAGCTTGCGGAAGAAGCGCATGCGCATGTCGGCGAGTAGCCGGTACGCCATGTCGTGGGCCAGCCAGGACTCGAGCCAGTGCAGCACGCCGGCCAGCGGCGCCACGATCAGCAGCGACACGAGCCACGCCCCGGTCGGCTCCCCGCGGCTCACCGCGCGGACCACCAGGGCGCTCAGCAGCCCGACGCCGATGAGGGCGGCCACGCGCGCCACGCCCAGCACGAAGGTCACCACGAGCCGGCCGTGGTAGCCCGACGCCATCGCGGTCAGGATGCGGCCGACCTCCCACCAGCCCGGGCCCGCCGCGCGGAGGATCGCCGCGGGCTCCGCGCTCGGGCCGCCGGCCGCCGCGTCGTC